>DATGJK010000271.1:0-6707 GCA_035295245.1 Acidobacteriaceae bacterium | reverse complement strand
CCGCCACAGGGCGAGCCTTCTCAGAAATCCTCTCTATCTTCAGAATACCAAGTTGGGCTAACTTATCTCCCGAGTGATGTGGCCTGTAACTAGCGCAGAATCAGAGAAATGCACTTTGGTAACGCTTGACAGACGGTGAGGCGGGGCGCAGCGCGGGCGTCTACTCGCCCGCACACGCTCGGAACTGGTCAATGAGTGCTTTGGCCTGAAGTCAGCAGCTGATAATAGGCTCCCAGGGCCGAATTATTATCGAACAAAGCCGCGGGGCTGTCAGTCGCATCGCAAAGCAGTCATGGGATCCACTGCAGCCGCCCTGCGGGCCGGAAGCCACGCGGAAACGAGGGTGGCAAGCGCAATGCCAACGGCTGCCGCTACAAAAATGGCGGGATCGAACGGGCTTAATCGATAGAGCTGTGATCGCACCCATTGCACAACAAACAACGTAATCGGCAACCCCAGACCCAGACCGGCGCCGAGCAGGACCAGCGATTCGCGCAAAATCATCCACTGCACACCCGAGCCAGTGGCGCCCAGTGCGATGCGGACACCGATCTCCCCAGTCCGTCGGGCCACATTGAAACTCATCACTCCATAAAGTCCGATAGCAGCCAACAAAACGGCAAGTCCGGCAAAGACGACGGTCAGCCGGGAAATCAGCGTTTCGTTGCTCATGAGGCTTTCCATCTGGTCGTGAATGGTGCGCATATGCAAAATGGGGAGATTCGGATCAATCCCGGCAACGGCGGCCTTCAGGCTGGGAATGGTCTGCACCGCATCGCCATTGGTGCGCAGGATCATCACCCAGGCATAGCTGTCCTCACCTCCTTCACCCCTGGCGCCCGCAATTTGGGCCAGAGGCATGTAAACAGTGCGTGGCGCATCTTCGCGAGGATTTCCCGACCGGGTATCGTGAGCGATGCCGACGACCAGCCACGGTCCCGGCTGCCCAATGTCGATCTTCAACGTGTGCCCGATGATGTTCCCTTTAGGAAAGTAGTGCCGCGCGAAGGATTGATTCACAACGGCAACCTTGAGGGTTGAGGCGGTGTCCGAAGGTTGGATCGGCCGGCCGGCAAGGATAGAAATTCCTGCCGCATCGAAGTAGTCGCCCGATACACGGTTCAGCACCGCCCCCATGTCTTCCTGAGGACGCGGCGTGTACCTGGAAATCGACAGCGAGGAGGTCCACGAACCCCCACTTACCGGAGGCGTGGCCGCCAGGGCTGCCGAGCGAACCCCGGGAATGGCGGCGAGCCGATCCAGCAGCCGCTGATTCAGAGCCGGGACCTGTTCCGGCTTGTAGCCTGCGATGCGCGCGTCAAAATCTGCGATGAGCATATGAGAGCGCTCGAATCCGAAGTCCTGATCCTGCAGGTTGTGCAGCGTCCGCAGAAACAATCCCGCGCCGACCAGCAAGGTCAGACACAGCATGATCTGTGTTGCGACCAGCATCTTCTGCCACCAGCGGCGGCTTTGTCCTCCACTCGCATGCGCCGTGCGTGAATTCGTGATCACGCTGGCGCTGGCTGTGGCGTGGACAATGTGCATGGCGGGCGCGAGACCAAACAGCAAGCCCGCGAGAATCGATACACCAAAGGTAAAAAGCAAAACGGTGGCATCGGGATGCGGATCGAGTGGAGTAAAAAGGGCGTCGCCAGTCACAAACGCGATAAGAGCGCGCGTAACCGCAAAAGCCACACCGAGACCGAACAGGCCGCCGCACAGGGACAGGAGAAGAGCCTCGATCACGCTATGCCCCACGATGCGCGCGCGGCTCGATCCCAGCGCGAGGCGCGTAGCAATCTCCCGCTGGCGGGCCACTGCGCGGGCCAGCAGAAAGTTGGCAAGATTCGCGCAAGCGATCAGCAACACTACGGCCACGATCGCCATGAGAATAACGAGCGAGTCACCGTATTGACTGCGGAAATCTGAGACACCGCCGGCCGCAGGCATCAGCCGCACCGTCAGGCGTTCGATCTCCTGCCGCCGCGCCGGCGAGATGGGCCCACCTCCTCCGGCCCGAACGTAGTCGCGAATCTGGCGGTCAAGCCAGTTCTGATCTGTGGCCAGCGAGGACTGCGGAGCTCGGCGAGCGAACATGTGCAGGATATAGAAGCCGCGCGGCCGCAGCATGCCGGACTGCAGAAACACTTCCTGGACCATGGTCACAGGAACCCATAGATCAGGCGGATCCGGTTGCTGATGAATGCCGTGAAATGCCTGAGGCATAACGCCGATCACTGTAAAGGGCGTAGCGTTGATGGTGATGGCCTTGCCGAGAATGGCAGGATCGGCCGACAGCGACTGCTGCCAGAAGCGATAGCTGACCAGAGCCACGGCACTGCGATCAGGAGCATCAGCATCAAGGGGCGCGATGGCGCGGCCCAGCAGGGGCGTTGCGCCAAGAACACTGAAGAAATTACCGGAGACCAGGCTGGCCGAAATCTGAATAGCCTGCGCGGAGTTTGGCACCCGCACGTTCACCTTTGGAGAAAAGCTGCTGTAGGCTGCCACACCCTGGAAGGGACCGGGATCGGTCTCGAGCTGGCGGGCAAAATCGTAGGTAAACATGTCGGCTGTCCCCAGATCGATGCCGCCCAGAATTCCGCCGCCTGTTGATTTGCCGAAGGTGACCAGTTGTTGTGGATCTCGCACGGGCAGGCTTTGCAGCAAAACCTGGTTGATCAGCGTGAAGATTGCCGTATTACCGCCGATGCCCAGAGCCAGGGAAAGCACTGCAATCAATGTGAATCCGGGGCTGCGCCACAGCGTGCGCATGCCGTGCTTTAGGTCGTGCCAGAGGATCTCCGCCTGGGCCTCCCATCCAGCCGACCGGATGCGGTGCTTGACCGCGTTGGTGCTGCCCATCTCGACACGGGCGGCGCGCATGGCCTGTTCTATCGGCATGCCCCGGCGCAGCTTGTCCTCGGTGGAGGCTTCCACAAAGCTATTCAGTTCCTCATCCATTTCGGCGTCGACAGCATTGCTGCGAAACATCGAGCGGAGTCCACGAAGGACGTTGGCGAGCATACCCATTGAAACTCCCTCTCAGGTCCGTTCAGGCTTCCATAATGCGGGCAATGGCAGAGACCTGGCGGTCCCAGGTGTCTGCTTCTTCAGCGAGGGCTTTGCGGCCGCTTGCCGTCAACCTGTAGTACCGGGCGCGCCGGTTGTTCTCACTGGCCCGCCACTCGCTTTTGACCCGGCCCGCGCGTTCCATGCGGGCAAGCGCAGGAAGGAGCGATCCGGGATTGACGCGGAATACGCCCTGGCTTACCTGCTCGATGCGAGTTGCGACGCCATATCCGTGCATCGGCTCCAGCGCCAGAGTTTTTAAAATCAACATCTCCAGCGTGCCCTGAACAACATCTCTCTGGCCCATTCGTCTCTCCTCTTGATAATCGAGAGGTTACCCGCATACTTGTTGAGCGTCAAGAGGAGAAGAAGAAATTCTCTTAGCGGCATCGCAGGCTTAGTTGGCGCAGTATCGCCAAAGCGCGTCTTGAGCCGGGCTCATTCAGGAAACGTGCATTGCCCTGAAGGCCACAATTGGATTTGCAAACGAAGTTCCTGAACTGTCGCTTGTCATCCCGATCTACTTTACAGGCCATTGCGCCATTCCGAACGGATTCGCCGGCACTCTCCACTTCGCAGGCACGTTGAACGATGCGTCGCGTGAGCGCGCTCTTACCAGAGGGGAGTTATCTCTGTCGGTAATCCACTTCGTGAGCGTTCCACGCGTAAAGCGGTAACAGGGGGCACGTACCAAAGAATGCCGGGCGTCTTTGCTCTTCTGTAGTACGGTACTTCGAGGACGATACGGATCAGTTGGATTGTGCAGGGCCGATCCGTACCCAACAGTGGATGTCAAATCCTTTGTGGGTGAGGATAGGCCGATGATTCTACACGTTGCCTGGGGTCTCTGGGTTCTGCTCATGCTGCGCGTGCTTGCCTATTGGAGTACCCGCTGACGCGTTGAACCTGGGCCCGCCCGCGAGCGGAGCGGCGGCCTCTTCCCCTCTCGCGGCTGCTCGCCTCTTTCAGAAAATTTCCGGGCCGCGCTTGACAGCGAACATCGCTGAGCGCATTCTCTCTTCCATAGCTGGCTACTGGAGAGAGATGCGCAAGCACACCAACGATCGGCTGCAGGGGACGCTGGACCTGCTGGTGCTCAAGACTCTCGCCTCACGTGGGCCGATGCACGGCTACGGGATCACGGTGCACATCGAGCAAGTCTCCGGGGACATTCTCCGGCTGGAGGAGGGCTCGCTCTATCCGGCTCTCCACCGGATGACGCAGTCCGGGTGGCTGCATTCGGAGTGGGGAACCTCAGAGAACAATCGCCGCGCGCGTTATTACTCCATTACAGCTGCGGGCCGGAAACAGCTCGCGGATGAAGAGAAGAACTGGGCCTCGTTAACGGGCGCGGTGGCTCGCGTCCTGCAGTTTTCGTAGGAGGCGCACATGGGGTGGTTCAACCGTCTGGCGAACATGCTTCGACCCACTCGGGTCACCGAGGAGCTCGACGAAGAACTGCGCTTTCACATCAGCGCACGGACTGCCGCCAATGTTGCCGCAGGCATGAGCCCCGAAGAAGCCCGGGCCGATGCAGTGCGGCGCTTCGGGAACGCCACCGTTGCGCGTGAGAGGTCGTACGAGGCCAATGTCGTTCTGTGGCTGGAAACGGTTCTGCAGGATCTGCGCTACGCGGCGCGCAGCCTGCGCTCGCATCCGGGCCTGGCCGCGGTCGTGCTGCTCTCCATGGCGCTGGCGAGCAGCGCCGGCACCGCGATTTTCAGCGTGGTCCACACGGTTCTGCTGCGCGCCCTTCCTTATGCGCATGCGGATCGCATCGTGATGCTTTGGGGCACGAATAAGGTGAACGGCCTGCTTGAGGGCAATACCAGCGTGCCGAATTTCGAAGACTGGAGGAAACGGACCCGCACACTGGAAGACCTGGCGACCTGCAGAGAGGTCGACGCTTCGTTTTCGGCACACGGCCAGGCGGACTGGATCGAATACGCGGTGGTCTACGGCGATTTTTTCGGCCTGCTGGGCCGGGCTCCGGTGCTGGGCCACACATTCAGCGCAAACAACCCCGATGGAACTGAAGTGGTGCTGAGCAACCGGTTATGGCGAACGCGTTTTGGCGGTTCGCCGGATGTGATTGGCCAGACGGTGGAGTTGAACGGGATCGCGTCCCAAATCGTCGGGGTGATGCCGGAGGGATTCGCGTTCCCTTCCGAAGAAACTCAGCTCTGGGTTCCTGCGTCCGCGATCCCGAACTGGGCGACGCGGCGAAGCGAACGGAGCCGTGGCTTCGGTCCCATCCTGGGGCGACTTCGGCCGGGAACGACGCTCGAGGCGGCGCGCGCGGAAGTGGATGTGATCAGCCAGGGGCTTGCGGCCGAATATCCGCGCGATAACGCAGACCGCGGCATGCGCCTTGTGCCGCTGGCGGCCCAGGTCCACAACAAAACCGTTCCATTCATGCTGGGAATCCTGTCCGGCGCGGTGCTGCTGGTCCTGCTGATCGCCTGTGCGAACGTCGCGAACCTGCTGCTCGCGCGAGGCGCGGTGCGCAGGCAGGAGATTGCGATTCGCAGTGCGCTGGGCGCGGCCAGGGGACGGATCGTTCGGCAACTGCTGACGGAGAGCCTGCTGCTCTCCTGTCTCGCGGGGACTCTGGGTTTGCCGCTCGCGGCGCTGAGTATCCGCGCCATCATCGCGCTGGCTCCGCACGGCATCGCCCGGCTTGGAGAGGCGCACCTGGATGCACCGGTGCTGATCTTTAGCCTGGGCTTGTCGGTTGCAACCGGATTGCTGTTTGGGATCGCGCCGGCGATGCGCATTTCACGACAAGTGACGAACCGGCAACAAACGAGCGGGGTCGATTCGCACCGGATGCGGCGTGCTTTCGTGGTGGCCCAGGTGGCGCTGGCGGTGATGCTGCTGACGGGGGCGGGGCTGCTGATCCGCAGCTTTGTGGCTGTCCAGTCAGTCGATCCGGGATTTCGCACGGCGCGCGTATTGGCTGCCACGCTGCGGTTCGGCAGTGAGCTTCCGCGGGATCGGCGGGTGGCGCTTTATCGCGAAGCCATGACGCGCATCGGCGCGTTGCCGGGAGTCAGAGACGCAGGCGCGATCAGCACGATGTTCTATGCGGGCAACGATGCGAAGTTTGGTCTGCGCGCGGTGGAAGGGCGTCCTCTGGAGCCGCGCGAGCAGTGGACCCCGATGACGTGGGCGACGATCAGCGGCGATTACTTTCAGACGCTGGGCATACCGCTGGTCCGTGGCCGCTTCTTCAACGATGGAGACGCGCAAGGCACGACGCCGGTGGTGATCATCAACGAGACCATGGCACACCGGTACTGGCCGGGCGAGGATGCCATCGGGAAAGGGATCAAAGGATTCGACGCGCGCGGGAAGAACGACGAGTGGGTGCGTGTGGTGGGCGTTGTCAGGGATATGCACAGCAGCGGCCTGGAACGCAGCCCGATCGCGCAGATCTATGAGGCGCAGGCGCAATCGCTGGATACCACCGAGAATCTGGTGGTCTACACCGACGCGAGTGCGGGAGATCTCCGGGATGCGATCCGGACGCTCGACAATACCGCCGTGCTGACGGACGTCACCACGCTGGGAGCGCGACTGCAGGAACAGAATGCTCCGCGACGCTTCGAGACACTGCTTCTGAGCGTGTT
>DATGJK010000270.1:0-4087 GCA_035295245.1 Acidobacteriaceae bacterium | reverse complement strand
ACAATCCAATTAGATGCGCCGAATCCAAATCGCAATGGCATCGCCTGTCGCAGAATCAGCGGGTTGGATGAAGGAAAAGTCATGTTTCGGGGAACCGTCCGGAAGCCGGTTTTGAGGGGACGGTACCGCTCTGGTACCGGTGGCTATCCCCAACCCCGCCCTCCCGTCTAACATGGGACCAGAACACCCCTTCTGCGATTACCGGGCCCGTTTGGTACGAGGACTTTTCGATGAAGACATCACGTGTTTCCCTCGCATGTGTTGCGGTTTTACTGATGTTTGCGGCGGGCTGTAATAAACAGCCGGACTCGGCTGCTGCTCCCGGCGATCAGCAGCTCACCACGAATATCCAGGCGAAGCTGCAGGCCGAAAGCGCGCTGGCCGGGCAGAACATCCAGGCTGCCGTGAAGGATGGTGTCGTGACCCTCAGCGGCACGGCTGCCGACCCTGCCTCGCGCGCCCTCGCCGGCAATGATGCGGGTGCAGTGCCGGGCGTCAAAACGGTGGTCAATAATCTCGAGGTCCAGCCCGCGGCCACGACGGCGAGTTCCACGCCGCTACCGGCGCCGGCTGAGCCGGCCCCGGCGCCTGCGCCGGTGCGAGAGCGCCACCGGCACGATCGCCGCAGCAACGAGGCGCCGGCCGAGTCCACGATAAGCCAGAATCTGCCGCCACCCGCTGAGCCTGCTCCTGCGCCTGTCAGCGCTCCGCCGCCCCCGCCGCCTCCGCCGCAGCCGGTGCAGCGGACGATCACCCTGGCCACGGGCACGGTCATTCCCGTGCGCCTGACCGAATCGCTGAACAGCGAGAGCGCTCAGCCGGACGACACCTTCCACGGCACCCTCGCTTCCGATCTGCTCCGCAATGGCGCCGTCGCCATTCCGCAGGGAACCCCGGTCCTGGGACGAGTCGTGGAAGCCAAGAGCGCCACGCACTTCAAGGGAAATTCGTTGCTTTCGCTGGAGCTCACCCGTATCGATATGGGGAGCAACAGGATGTCCGTTGTAACCGATTCCTTCTCGAAAGAAGGCGCCGGACGCGGCAAGAATACCGCTGAGAAAGCCGGGGGAGGGGCGCTGCTGGGCACCGTCATCGGGGCTCTCGCCGGCGGCGGCAAGGGAGCGGCGATCGGAGCGGTCGCAGGCGCGGGCGCAGGCACGGGCATCAACGCGGCCACGCGCGGCCAGCAGGTGCAGATCCCGTCTGAGACGCTGATCAACTTCACGCTGCAACAGCCGCTTTCCTTCACCATCACCGTGATGCCGGGCTCCTCCAACCAGCGCCAGCCGTACGAGCCCACGCTGAACCAGCGGCCGCCGCAGTAGCGACGTAGCCGGGGGGCGGCCGGGGGCCGCCTCTCGTGAGTAACGTCTTTTTCTCTGCCTCGTGACCAGAGTCACACCCCGGCTGCGCACTCTGCGCCTAAAATATGCGCAAATCAACCTCCACCCCAGGGATCTGCCTGAGGAAGAGGGAGGGTGCCATGCGCAAGTCGATTACGGTTGCCGGCCTTGGAGTGCTGGCAGTTTTGCTGATGGCCGGATGCTCTGATTCAAGCAGCACCCCGGTCGCGAAGAACGCTCCTGAGCCGAGTACGGTCAGCGCGGCAACGCCGGAGACGATCACCGGCAAATCGGCGTTCTGGCCCATGTACAAAGCGGCCCATAACTGGGCTCCGGATATCGTGCTGATCCGGCTCACCGCCAAACCTCTGCCCGGTTTCAAGAACGAGGCGGGCAAGGCACCGCTGTGGGAGGCGGCGTTCGGATCGCCGAGCCTGCATCAGTACCGCATCTTCACGAATTCCATCGCGACGGTGCCGCCAGCGGTCTTCAAAGGCGTCACCGGCGGTCTGGCGATGCCGTGGGGCGGTGAGACGCGCGACGCAATGGCCATCGATCTGACTCAGTTCAACGTCGACTCCGATGCTGCCTATCAGACGGGAGCGGGGCTGGCGGGCGACTGGCTGAAGAAGAATCCAGGCAAACAACTGGCGTCGCTGGAAGTCGGCGAGACGTATCGCTTCCAGGGTCCGGTCTGGTACCTGCAGTGGGGCGACAAAAAGGCGGGCTACAGCGCCCTGATTGACGCCAACAGCGGGAAGAACCTGAACCGGAAATAAGGCGGATCGCTCAGCGGCCGGCCTCGGTTGCCGCGCCTGTTGCCGGCTTCTCGCCTGCCTGGAATACTGTCCACGGGCCGGACTTCATGTCGCGCAGGATCGGCGCCATCCAGGAGTACTCCGGGTGGGCCGCCAGGAAAGGCCTGGCCAGGAAGTCCTCTCCGCAGGGATGGCCGGCATGGGCGGCCATCTCCATTTTGGCGGCCATGTCGCTGTTCGTAACCTTGCCCTGCACGGCGCCGGCAGGATACCAGGGACCCCAGCCCTCGGACATGCCCTCTTTCGCTCCATCCACGTGGCCGCAGAGAGAACGCTGATCGGCGACCTCCTTGTGCAGGTATGAGTCGTGGTGGTCGCCCAGGAACTTCTCGGCCAGCTCCACGTCGACCTGACCTTTGTACTGCTGCATGTATTGCTCCCACTGCACGCGCCGCGCATTGGAGGAATACGCCAGGTCGTCGTATTTGAATCCGGGCGTTTCGTCCTTCAGCACGCCGGGGTCGCGGGCAAAGTTGGAGCTGATGAAGTAGCCGTCCTTCTTCCGCCATACGGGTGTGTGCTGCAGGCCCAGTTCGAGGTAGGCAATCTCGCCGGTCTTGCGATCGCCGATGAGCCAGTCGTTGGCGTAACCGCCGTTGTCGCCTTTGATCATGGTGGCGACATAGTCGTCGATGGAACCGGCGTACTGGAGCGCCTTGCGTGAGCGCACGAACTCCGGAATGCCGTCAGGGTTCCATCCGGCAAATTTGCTGATGGTGGTCTCGGTGATCATGATGCCGTCATCGTTGATGCCGAAGTCGTCATTGCTGGTGATCATGCCCGGGACGCCGTCCTGCAGAATGCGGTGGCCGTGGGCGGGGACGATGTCGAACATCATGGTCCAGCGCGAGCCCTCGGCATACGAAGACCAGTTGTTGTGCGCGATGACGATCTTGCCGTCGCGAGTGTAGCTGCCGGTGGCGATGAAGGCGCTGCAATGTTCGGCGGGATGAATTTGCGGCGCGTTTTTGGCGTGCGTCTGCTTGTCGAGCCAGGGCACGTAATACTCGGCCAGTTCCATGGTTCCGTTCAGGGCAACGATGTCCCAGACGTCGACGTGCACGCCGCGCGCCTCAGCGCCTTCAGCGATGCCGGTCAACTCGGCACGGTACTCCGGCTCGATGTGCGGCCAGAACATGTTCTTCGCCGCGTCGCGGAAGAATTTCCAGTCGCGCTGTGTCTCGTGGACGTCCTCAGTGCGAAAGACGTCGAGGGCGTCGGCGATCTCAGGGCCGAGCAAGTACCCGTGCTGAAACCCAATCTGCTCGGGCGAACCCTCGAGGTGCACATAGGTCCAGCCATTTTGCTGGAACGTGTAGGCGCCTTTGAGGCGGGGATCGTTTTGATCCGGGGTCGCTGCACCGCGTCCCGCGGCATGGGCCGCAAGCGCAGGAGAAAGCAGGATGATGGCCGTCAATCCGAGATGCTGTAGCCGGTTTCGCATGAAATTGAGGGTTTTCATCGGGTCACCAGAGAAGATACAACAATGGCCCGGAACTGCGGGCCGAATCTGCGAAATGGCAGGTCCACCTACTTCTTTTGGGTCTCCGCCAGGAACTGGACCAGATAGTTTTTCCAGACCGACGCGACCGTGTGGGTGCCGTGGCCGCGGGTCTGATCTGAAATCGGGAGCAGGATGAACTTTGCGTGCGGCATGCGTCCCACGAGCTTCTGCGCGATGCCCAACTCGGGTGGATTGATGAAGTCGTCGGCGGAGTTGATCCACAGCACCGGCGTCGTGATGGTCTCCAGCTTCGGCTCGGGATTGTAGTTGCGCGAGGCATTGACGTAATAGAGGAAATTGTCTGCGTCGGTATGGGCAATGAGCCGGTCAAGCGTGGTGTCGACGAACTTCTCCGCCTGCTGCCGGGTCGGGAACTCCTTCTGCATCGGCAGCGGCGCGGAGCCGGCGATGATGATCAGGTC
>DATGJK010000269.1:0-8567 GCA_035295245.1 Acidobacteriaceae bacterium | reverse complement strand
CAGCACGGGCAGCAGATCGTCGCCCGGATAACCGTTCTTATCGAAGCCGACGTAGCTCTGCTGCGCGAAGACTCCCATCCCCACCGCCGACAGGAACGCGAGCACTCCCGCCAGCCGCATCGCCCGAAACGCGCTCCATCCAGCGTTCTTCATAAGCTCTGCCGGTGCAGAAAGAAGTAGATGGCAATCGTGAACCCGATGACAATGATGATCGGCCGCATCACGCGGTCGCTGATGCGGCGCGCGTTGCGTGCTCCCGTATAGCCGCCGATCGCGCACGTAATCATCATCAGCCAGCAGTAGCGCCACTCCACCGCGCCTCCAATGATGAACGTAACGCAGGCCACCGCATTGGCCGTCGTCGTGATCACCGTCTTGAGCGCGTTGATTTCGGCGATCCTCTCCACTCCGCACAACGCCAGCGCCGTCATGGTCAGCAGGCCCGAGCCCGCGCCGAAATAGCCGATATAGTAGCTGATCGCCAGCAACGCCACCAGCAGAGGAACCAGCAGGACGCGCCGATGCTGCTCCGGGTGCGCTTCCGATTCCGCCATCCGCCGCCGCACCAGTCTTCCTACCGGACCGCTGAACGCAAAGCTCGCTGCCCCCATCAGGAAAAGATACGGCACGATCCGCATGAACGAATGCTGCGTCCCCTTCAGCAGCGTAATAGCGCCCGCCAGCCCGCCCGCAAACGCCACCAGCATCACCGGAATCACCAGACGCCGATTCCGTTTCAGGTCTTCGCGATAGCCGGCTATCGACGTGAATTGCCCCGGCCAAAGCGCCACGGTGCTGGTCGCGTTTGCCTCGATGGGCAAAAGGCCCACCTTCAGCAGAGACGGAAACCCAATGAAACCGCCGCCACCCGCCACGGCATTGACGAGCCCGCCCAGCAGCGCCGCTCCGGCCAGGAAGATGTATTGAAACAGATGCGACTGGAATAGATGCTCCGCGAACGAATGCACACCATCGATTGTAGGGCTCAGTTCGCGCGCATCTCCGGCGTCGCTGCCACCAGATTCCGCGTGTACTCTTCGCGCGGCCTCTCGCACACCGCATCGCGGCTGCCGAATTCCACCAGCTTCCCCCCGCGCAGCACCGCGATATTCGTCGACAGATACCGCACCAGCGGCATCGAGTGCGAGATAAACAGATACGTCAGCGCGAACTCCCGCTGCAGATCGCGCAGCAGATTCACAATCTGTGCGCCGACGCTCACGTCCAGCGCCGAAACCGGTTCGTCCAGCACCAGCATGTCGGGCCGCAGCGCCAGCGCCCGCGCAATATTGATGCGCTGCCGCTGCCCGCCTGAAAATTCATGCGGAAACCGCCGCATTGCCGACTCCTCCAGCCCCACCTGCCGCAGCAGTTCCCGGCATCGCGCTCGGCGCTGCTCCGCGCTCTGCCGCTCGTGGATCACCAGCGGCTCCGTCACGATCTGCTCCACGCGCATGCGCGGGTTCAGCGCCGCATATGGATCCTGAAACACCGGTTGCATGCGCCGCCGCAGCGGCCGCAGCCTTCCCGTCGAGACTCCCGTCATCGGATGGCCGTCGAACACCACCGTCCCCGCCGTCGGCTCAATCAGCCCCAGCACCATGCGCGCAATCGTGCTCTTTCCCGATCCAGACTCGCCCACCAGCCCCAGCGTCTCGCCGCGCTCGATGCGGAACGAAACATCGTCGACCACCCTCGTGGGTCCGTAGCTCTTCGAGAGTCCTGTCGCTTCCAGCAGCGCCATAGTCGTCATTATCCGTTGCGCATGACCGATTAGAATAGAGAGGGCGGACCTCTTGCAGCATCTCCTCGACAAACTGAACCCCCAGCAGCGCGAGGCGGTCGAAGCCGTCGACGGAGCGGTGTTGATTCTGGCCGGCGCCGGATCGGGCAAAACCCGCGTCATCACCCATCGCATCGCCTGGCTGATCGACCAGCGCGGCGTCGCCCCCGACTCCATCCTCGCCGTCACCTTCACGAACAAAGCCGCGGGAGAAATGGCGGAGCGCGTCGACAAGCTCATTGGCCATGCCTCGCTCGCCAAGCCGCTCATCTCCACATTCCATTCATTCTGCGTGCGCCTGCTGCGGCGCGATATTGAAGCCCTCCGCGTCGGCAACGAAGGCCTCTCCCGCAGCTTCGCCATTTACGACGAGACCGACCAGCAAGCCGTGGTCAAAGCTGTCATGCGCCGCATGGGCCTCGACGACAAGCAGCTCACCCCGCGGGTTGTCCTCTCGAAGATCTCCTGGGCCAAGAACCACATGATCGATCCCCAGGAGTTCTACCTGCAGTCCTCCGACCCGATCAGCGAAAAAGTCGCCCACATCTTTGAGGCGTATCGCAAAGAGCTGCACAAGGCCAATGCCCTCGACTTCGATGACCTCCTCCTCGAAGCCGTCCGCGTCCTGAAGGTCTCCCAGGAAGTCCGCGAGCGCTATAACCGCCGCTATCGTTACCTCCTCATCGACGAATACCAGGACACGAACCGCCCGCAATACGAGCTGATGAAGCTCCTCGCCGGCGAGGACAAGAACGTCTGCGTAGTCGGCGACGAAGACCAAAGCATCTACTCCTGGCGCGGCGCCGACATCCGCAACATCCTCGAGTTCGAGAAGGATTTCCCCGGCGCGAAGACCGTTCGCCTCGAGCAGAATTACCGCTCCACCCAGATCATCCTCGAAGCCGCCTCCGCCGTCGTTGCCCGCAACGCCCAGCGCAAGGGCAAGCGCCTCTGGACCTCCCGCGAGGGCGGCGCGCTGATCGGCTACTACGAAGCGCCCGACGGCGAAAACGAGGCGCTCTTCATCGCCGACACCATCCAGAAATACATGCGCAAAGCGGACGAGGAGCAGCCCGAGCCCAAATGCGCCGTCCTCTACCGCACCAACTCGCAGTCCCGCCTTATTGAAGAAGCCATGCGCCGCTACGGCATGGCGTACACCATGGTCGGCGGGTTCTCCTTCTACGAGCGCGCGGAAATCAAGGATCTCCTCAGCTACCTCAAGCTCGCGCAGAACCCGCACGACTCCATCGCCCTGCAGCGCGTCGTCAATACGCCCGCCCGCGGCATCGGCAAAACCACCATGGAGACTCTGGAGCGCATCGCCCTCGAAACCGGCTCCAGCCTCTGGACCGCAATCGGCCGCACGCTCGAGGACAAGCTGCTGCCTTCCCGCGCGCTCTCCGCGCTCGACAGCTTCCGGAGCATCATCGCCGACGCTCGCGCCATGCTCGCGCCGGGATTCGCCGAGAAACTCTCGGCGGACGTGGCTCCCGAATCTGTCCCGGAGATGGCTGCCTCCGACGCCCCCTCAGCAGCCCCCTCCGACGTGGACGTCGCCTTCGACTTCGGCGAGGCCGCCCAGGGCCAACTCGCTCTCACCCACGGCGACGACATCGCCGAGGACACGGAATTCAATCCCGCAACCTTCAGCATCTTCAGCGAAGAGCCCTCAGTCCCCCACGCAGCCGCGCAAGCCACACCCGAAACCGCACCCGAAGCCGTCCCTGGCTTCCGTGCCCCCGGCGACCCAGCCACTCTGCCGGAGCTGATCAAGTTCATCATCGACCGCACCGGCTACATTCGCTCCCTCGAAGAGGAAGGCACGCCCGAAGCCTTCTCCCGCATCGAGAACCTGAAGGAACTTGCCAACGCCGCGCAGGATGCGCAGGAACGCGGCGAGTCTCTGGCCGAGTTTCTCGATCATGCCGCCCTGGTCAGCGATCAGGACCAGTACGATCCCGAGGCGCGAATCACGCTGATGACGCTCCACGCCGCCAAAGGCCTCGAGTTCCCCCTCGTCGTCCTCGCCGGAATGGAAGAGGGCCTCTTCCCGCACTCGCGCACCCTCGTCGATCCGCCGCAGATGGAAGAGGAGCGCCGCCTCTGCTACGTCGGCCTCACCCGCGCCATGGATGCTCTGATCCTTACCCGCGCCCGCTATCGCCGCCGCTACGGCAACGACCTGCCCGAGCCGACCGTGTCCTCGCGCTTTCTCGAAGAAATTCCGCAGCACCTGCTCGAAGACCTCAGCGGCGGCCGTACGCGCGCCACCTCGTGGGGCGGATACGCCGCCTCCACCACCGAAACTCCCTGCCGTTTCGGCCGCCGCGACAATGACGATTTCAGTTCGCGCCACTACAGCTACGAAGACGAAGATCAGAGCGCGTCATGGCAGCGTCCCGGCAACACCAGCCGCAGCTCCACGCCCGCGAAAGCCGACTCCGCTGACAACATCGCGCGCTTCTTCTCCGGACGCGGCGTTCCCGCGAAACCGGCGCGGCCGAAACTGGACCTTCCCGAGCCGGCCGGCGCCCGCGGTTTCAAAAGCGGGCAGCGCGTGCGCCATCCAAAATACGGCGAGGGCGTCGTCTTCCGCCGCGAGGGCGAAGGAGAAGACGCGAAGATTACGGTACAATTTTCAGGATTCGGAGTGAAAAAGCTGGTCGAAAAATTCGCTCAGCTCGAGCGCATCTGAGCGCGCATCCTCGCTCCGCACAAGGATTCTCATGGCCAATACAAAATCAGTCACCGACAGAGAAGAACGCAAAAAGCTGAAACGCGCGGCCCGCAAAAAGGCCGCCCCCAAAGCGAAGCGCACCACTGCCCGCGGCTCGCAAAAGAAAAAAGTCAAGAAGATGGTCCGCGGCCAAAGCAAGCGCTAAACCTTCCATCAAAAACGGGATCGGCGAAATTCGTTTCGCTGGTCCCGTTTCAGCCATTACACTCACGGCAACCTCGTTTTGCAGGAGCCCTCGTTGCCGGACCATCCCGTGCTCCCATCTCGGCCCCCGAATTCGAGACCCGATTTGAGACCGGAGACCCGGCCGCGCTCTCAGCTCTTTGCCTGCAAATCCATCGACAAGCTGATCTCCGATTCGGAAAACCCTGCCCAGGCCCTCAAAAAGACCCTCGGCCCCGTTTCGCTCACCGCGCTCGGCATCGGCGCCGTCATCGGCTCCGGCATCTTCACCGTCATCGGCACGGCCATCGCCGGAGAGAAGTTCGACACCTCCTCCATCTTCAACACGCCGCTGCTTGACTACCTCGTCCGTCACACCGCTCTCGCCGGACGCCCCGGCGCCGGACCCGCTCTCGCGCTTTCCCTCGTACTCGTCGCCATCGTCTGCGCGTTCACAGGTCTCTGCTACGCCGAGCTGGCGTCCATGATCCCCATCGCCGGCTCCGCCTACACCTACACCTACGCCACCATGGGCGAGCTCATCGCCTGGATCATCGGCTGGGACCTCATCCTCGAATACGCCTTCTCCAACATGGCCGTCTCCGTCGGATTCGCCGAGCACCTCGTCGACCTCCTCGACTGGCTCGGCATCCACCCTGCCCTCCGCTGGATCTCCCCCGCCTATCTGCCCAGCGGCATGCAGGACTTATCCGGCCACACCCTCTATCAGCCCGGCTGGCACTTCGGATTCAATTTCCCGGCCTTCCTCATCGTTATGCTGCTCACCGTGGTGCTGGTGCGCGGCATTCGCGAATCGGCCGAGACCAACAACGTGATGGTCCTGCTCAAAATTGCCGCCATCCTCATCTTCATCGCCGCCGGCGCGCACTTCGTCCACCCTACGAACTGGCACCCCTTCGCCCCAAACGGCTGGTCTGGCATTCTCACCGGCGGGTCCATCATTTTCTTCACCTATATCGGCTTCGATTCCGTCTCCACCGCCGCCGAAGAATGCAAGCATCCGCAGCGCGACGTGCCCATCGGCATCATTGCCACGCTGGTCGTCTGCACAGTCCTCTATATCGGCGTGGCCGTCATCCTCACCGGCCTGACGAAATGGAACCTGATGGTCGACGATGCGGCCCCCGTGGTGAATTCCCTCAAACGCATCTATATGGTGAATCCCAGCCCCACGCTGCACTGGGTACGCCTCGCCGTGCTCATTGGCGCGATCCTGGGCATGATCTCCTCGATCCTGGTCTTCCAGATCGGCCAGGCGCGCGTCTGGTTTTCGATGTCCCGCGACCGCCTGCTCCCCTCCATTTTTTCCCACGTGCATCCGCGCTTCCGCACTCCCGCCATCGCCACGTGGATCGCCGGCATCGTCGTCGGAGTTCCCTCCGGACTCCTCGACATCGGCACCTTCTCCGACCTTTCCAACATCGGCACCCTGTTTGCCTTTGTCCTGGTCTCCGGCGGCGTGCTCATCCTCCGCTTCAAGGATCCGCATCGCCGTCGCGGTTTTCGTGCCCCCTTTGGACCGCTGTTCCCGATCCTCAGCATCGCCTTCTGCATTCTCCTCATGGCCGGCTTGCCCATCATGACCTGGCTGCGCTTCTTCATCTGGCTGGCCATCGGCCTGCTCATCTACTTCTTCTACTCGCGCCACCGCAGCGAGTTCGCGCCCAGCCGCTAAGCACACCCCGGAAGAAATGCCCGGGCAGATCCCGCGGGACCGCCCCAGGAACACATTTGGGGGATAACCGGCCGAATACGGGGCTGTTACACTCTCGGCAATGCTTCTCCAGGTTGCCCGGAAAGAGACGGCCGCTCAGGAGCGGGCCAGCCGCTTCTGGGTCCGCCACCTCCCTGCCCTCATTGCCGCCGGAGTCTACCTCCTGTGCACGGCGGGCATCCTGATTGCCTCGTTCTACTTCTACTGCGACCGCCATTTTGCCTACTCCCTCGACGACACCTACATCAGCATGGCGATGGGCAAGAACCTCGCGCTGCACGGCATCTGGGGAGTTTCGCCCTACGTCTTCAGCTCCTCGAACTCATCCCCGATCTTTCCTCTTCTGCTGGCCGCAGCCTATCGCCTGATCGGCGTAAACCAAGTCGTGCCGGTGGCGCTCTCGTGGAGCTTCGGCCTCCTGGCGATCTTTGCGGGCGAACGCCTCCTGCACAACCGGCTGAGCCGCAAGGCTCAGACCTTCGCCCTGATCCTTCTGGTCCTCTTCTCTCCGCTCTTTGTCGGCGGCGTTCTTGGGATGGAACATTCCTTCCACACGCTGATGACCCTGCTCTTCCTCGGATATTTCCTGGATGAGGAATCCACCGCCGCCCTCACGTCCAAACAATGGTTCGGTCTCGCCGCCGTCACCGCCCTGATGGTCTCCGCGCGCTATGAGGGACTCTTCTTTGTCCTTCCCGCCGGATGCCTTTTGATCGCCCTGCGCCGCTGGAAACCGCTGCTCGCCATGAGCATCGGCGCAGCGGTTCCCGTCTGCGCCTATGCCGCGTTTTCTATGGCGCATGGCGGATACTGGCTGCCCAATTCCGTCGCGCTGAAGGGTGCCCAGGGAGATCACCCCTCGCTGTGGCGCATGGGAATGAACGTACTCGAGCGCGTCGTCGACAATTACCACGAAGGTTCTGAGCTCGTCCTGGTGCTTGCGCTGGCGGCCGCCGTCCTCGTCGCCCTCCTGCTGCGCGCCCGGCGTCGCGCGATCCCGGTGCTCCTGCTGCTCGTCGCCGGATTGCTGCATCTTGCCCTGGCGCAGAACGGCTTCTTCTTCCGCTACGATGAGTATCTGTTTGCGGCAGCGGTCGTGATCTTCGCCTGCGCACTGCCCGCGGTCGCCGCCGTGATCCCCAAACGAGCCTTCCTGGCCATCTACTTTCTAAGCCTGGCCGCCGGAGGCTTGCTGCTGCTCATGAGCCTGGCCCAGCTCCGCATGGTGCCCAGAACCTCGCGCAACATCTATCTTCGCCAGCTCCAGATGGCGCGCTTCGTCCATCGCTATTACCCCACCGGCGTCGTGGCCGCCAACGACATCGGCGCCATCGACTACTTTTCGAACATGCATTGCTACGACCTGGTCGGCCTGGCCAATCCGGAAATCTTCAACGCGCGCCGCTCCGGCCGCTACACCACGGACTTTCTCCGCGCCGATGCCGCCCGCCAGCATGTGCAGATCGCCATCGCCTACGACGGCTGGTTCGGCGATCCTGTCCCTGTCCCCGTCGGCGGACCGCCGCTGCCGCAAACCTGGATTCGCGTCGCGCGCTGGTATATCCCCGACCCCACGATGCTGCGCGACATCTACGTCAGTTTCTACGCCGTCGACCCCGGCGAAGCCGCCGCGCTGCGCTCCGATCTGCAGCAGTTTGCCTCCGAGCTCCCCGCCCCGGTGCAGACGCTTCCAAACTAACCGACGCCGCCAACCCGGATTCCCTACACTCGACGAAACAGCTCGTTAGACTGGACCCATGGGTGACCTTGGACGCCTTCTCATCGGCCTCGGCCTCCTGATCGCCGCCATCGGCGTAGCCGTCCTGCTTATCGGCAAGATCGGCCTGCCACTCGGCCGCCTTCCCGGCGACTTCGCCTGGCGCGGCAGGCACACCACCGTCTACTTCCCGCTCGCCACCTGCATCATCGTGAGCGTGGTGCTCTCCCTGATCTTCTGGATCCTCTCCCGCTTCGGCCGCTAGACGGTGTAGTACCGCGCCGCCAGCTCCTGGAAGCTCCGCACCTGATCCTCAGCCCAGGCCCCATCGCGGTCGAGTTCCCGCGCCATGATTGCTGCCGCCGCCGGGGCCGCCCGCATTGCCGCCTGCGCATCGAGCAGCAGCGCCCGTGTGCGCCGCGCCAGCACG
>DATGJK010000268.1:0-10123 GCA_035295245.1 Acidobacteriaceae bacterium | reverse complement strand
GCTCAGAACCCACTGAAAAGCAAAGATCGACGGGAAGGCCTGCATTTCAACCAGACAGCAAACCAGCCGCCCTTCCGCATCGCGCGTCAAACCGAAGTCGGCGGTCAGGAAATGCGGGTGCGCATCCTGATCGGCGGCTCGCCATCGCTCGGGAATCGCCGCCAGAGAGCGCGCCATGTACTCGGCATCCCCGAGCAGGCGGTGCGTGAGCTCGCCGCCGATCGCAGCCATCTCCTCCAGAAGCCCCTTTGGGAAGAAGCAAGGGGTTTCAGCGACAGGAAAAGAAACGTGAGCCCGCGTGATCGCGTCCAGGCTGTACACCATCGCGCGATACGCCGCCGGATCGAAATGCCTCTCGTTGAAGTCCTGTCGCAGCTCGGGAATCACAGCAAGAGGGTAATGCCGCGGCAGCCGGCCAGGCAATGGATGTTGTCACAGTGGAAGCTTGCAGGGAACCTCCGCCGACAAACGAAAAGTGCCGGCGTGAGTGCCGGCACTTCGTCTGAATCGGAACTTCCTGGAACGCCCTTCCCTGCTGCTAGGCGCTCTTTTTCCCGCCCAGCGCCTTGACGCGCGCGTTCAGGCGGCTCTTGTAGCGGGACGCTGTGTTCTTGTGGATCACGCCCTTTTGCACGCTCTTGTCGATGGCCGACACGGTGGCGCGATATTGCTCGGCGGCGGCCTGAGCGTCGCCTTTCTGGATTGCCTCCCGCAGGGCTCGCAGCGAGCCGCGAACGCGGCTGCGGTTCACGCGGTTGACCGCGGTCTTCGTTTCAGTTTGACGCGCGCGCTTCAGCGCAGAAACATGGTTTGCCATGAGGAATTCGAATCTCGCTTTCGCAATGGATGCAGGCAGAAAGACGCTGACAGCGCATCAGCCGCAAAGATTAAGTTTACGGGATGGGCGCCCGGCGGTCAATGCACGGCCAGTGCGGACAAAGCCCCGGCGCGCTTCGCACATCAGGGCTTGGGCTTCGTGAACACGACACAGTACAGCTGATTGGGCCAGTCGTCATGGGCCGATTCAACCTTAAATCCCGCCCTTGTGATTTCGTCGATCAGCACCTTCTGCGGTATCCCGTGCCCCATCCGGTTCTTCGGCACTCCATCGGGAATGGACGATCCCGGCCGGGGCTCTTCGTCGATCACAGCCAGACGCCCACCTGGCCGGAGGGACCGGAAGAGGCTGGCATCCATCTCGGCGGGTTTTGTGAAGTGGTGGTAGACGAGCCGCATGAAAATGGACTCGCAGCAACCAGCAGGAAAATTCGTGCTGCTCTCAGTTCCCTGGATGGCGACAACATTGCTGTGGTCCCCGGCAAGCTTCTGAAGCCCCGTCAGTTTCTGCGGATCGAGTTCGTTTGTATAAACCTTCCCCGACGCGCCGACGCGCTCTGCGGTATCCAGCGTCAGCTGACCGCCGCCGGCCCCGACCTCCCCGACCACGCTGCCCGGGTGCCACTGCAGCAGCGACGCCAGTTGATCCGCCTCCTGCTGGAATGGATCCTGCGCCCGGCATGGCAAGCAGAACGCACCGAGCGCGAGGATCGAGACAACGAGCAAGGAGCGTCGCAGCATAGCAGAAACTCCACCAGCGGGCACGCGCAGGCGGTCGACGAGAAAACCGGTCCCCAAAGCTTACGGCATCACGCGAAGCATCACCGCTGCATGACTGGCAACCTGAGCGGTGTAGCCGCCGCGCTGATCGTTGGCGGTCTTGCCCGACCACAGATCGCGCACGGTGGCCGAGAGGTGGTTCGGGTAGCCGAGATCCGCCCAGTCCACGTGAATCGGCGCAGCTGCGCCGCTGCGGTTGAGCAGAACCACCGCGCGACCGCCATCCGCCAATTGCTTCGACCACACTTCGAGCCCGTTCTCGCGTTTCACCCGATGTCCCTGCACCCCTGCCGGGTCCTGATCGATCGCAATGACATCTTTGTTCAGCAGGATTGACTTCGTCTCAGCGGACATGTGGGCCACGTCGTTGCCCACGAGCAGTGGCGCGGAGAACAGCGCCCACATGCTGAAATGCGCTCGGTCCTCATCCGCTGTCATGCCGCCGTTTCCCACTTCGAGCATGTCGGGGTCGTTCCAGTGGCCGGGCCCGGAGTAGACCTGCAGGCCGTTCATCAGATCGAGGATCTGCGTAATGCCGTTCCCGCCCCATGTTCGTTTGCAGTCCCAGCAGTCCTGAATGTCGCCGGTTGCCCTCCACAAATTGCCGACTGGCCCCGCCCACAGCCACGGCGTATTGGAGCCCCATTCGCAGATGCTGAAGACGATCGGCCGCCCTGAGGCGAGAATGGCGTCGCGCATCAGAGTGTAGGACGCCTCGGCATTCTGCCCTTTCAGCGTGTGGCACCAGTCCACCTTGATGTAGTCGATGCCCCATGCCGCCCACTGCTTCGCATCCTGGTATTCATGCCCCATGCTCCCGGGCCGCCCCGCGCAGGTCTGCGTGCCGACATCGGTGTACAGCCCAATCTTCAGCCCCTTGCTGTGCACGTAGTCGGCGAGCGCCTTGATGCCCGAAGGAAACTTCGACGCATCCGCGACGATGTTGCCGTTCTCATCGCGGCTGATCTGCCAGCAATCGTCAAGATTGATGAACTGGTAGCCGGCGTCCTTCATGCCATTGCCGGCGATGGTGTCCGCTGTCTCGCGAATCACCTGCTCGTTCAGGCCCTTGCACGCGAACTTGTTCCAGCTGTTCCACCCCATGGGAGGCGTGCGGGCCAGCCCGTTATCGAGCGCGCGGCCTGCAAACGGATACATTGTGATCAGCACCAGGAGAACTGCGAGCATGCGCCACTGTCGAAATTGCATGGATTTTCCTCTGAGAACTCTGCGCTGGAAAAGAACGCGTCCCGCTCTGCGGTTTGCCACACAGACAGCGGTTCGCACACGGTTTTCCGGCGACGGAAAATGGTAGCACGGCCGCCGACAATCATTTCGCCGCGAGATTGTTCTATCGTTTTCTTTCGGCCCGGCATTTCGTCTCAGGCGCACGCGACTGGGCTGGCCAACGCATCACAAACCACAGATCAGGAAAAGGAATGAGTGAGGTGACCATTACCGGCGCGCGGGCCATCGATCTGCGCTTCCCTACTTCGCGCGAGGCGATCGGCTCCGATGCTGTGAACAAGGATCCGGACTACTCGGCGGCCTATTGCATTCTCGAGACGAACAGCGATCTGCGCGGCTACGGGCTGACCTTCACCCTGGGGCGAGGCACCGATTTATGCGTCCAGGCGCTCGAATATCTGTCGCGCTTTGCTGTCGGCCGCACCCTCGATTCCATCACCAGCGACTTTGCCGCATTCTCCCGCCAGGTCACCGGCGATACCCAGTTCCGCTGGCTCGGGCCGGAGAAGGGCGTGGTGCACCTGGCCGCCGCGGCGCTCATCAATGCCGTGTGGGACCTCTGGGCCCGCGCCGAAAAGAAGCCGCTCTGGAAGCTCCTGGCCGACATGTCCGGAGAGCAGATCGTCAGCACCATCGATTTCCGCTACATCACCGACGTGCTGCGCCCCGGGGAGGCTCTGTCGCTCCTGCGTGAGCGCGAGCCCGGCAAGCACCAGCGCCAGGCGGAGCTGGAGCGCGACGGATACCCGGCCTACACCACCTCCGTCGGCTGGTTCGGCTACACCGAGGATCGCATCCGCAAACTCGCCGACGAAGCGCTGGCCGAGGGCTGGACCCACTTCAAGCTGAAGGTGGGCGGCGATCCGGCCGAGGACCTGCGCCGCGCGCGGCTCGTACGCGAGAAGATCGGCTCCCAAAACAAGCTCATGATGGATGCCAACCAGAAGTGGGACGTCGAAGAGGCGATCCGCCGCACGCGCGATTTGAACGAGGTCGGCATGTGGTGGATGGAGGAGCCGACCAGTCCAGATGACATTCTCGGCCACGCGCGCATCCGTCGCGAAACCGGCGTGCGCATCGCTACCGGCGAGCACTGCCAGAATCGCGTGATGTTCAAGCAGCTGATGCAAGCTGGCGCCATCGATGTCTGCCAGATCGACAGCTGCCGCCTCGCAGGCGTCAACGAGAATCTCGCCGTCATTCTGATGGCGGCAAAGTACGGGATTCCAGTCTGCCCGCATGCCGGCGGCGTGGGACTCTGCGAACTGGTGCAGCACCTGTCGGCGTTCGATTATCTGCGCGCATCGGCGACCCTCGAAAATCGCGTGACCGAGTTCGTCGATCACCTGCACGAGCATTTTGTTGATCCCGTGCGCATCCGGCATGGACGCTACATGCTGCCCCAGATGCCGGGTTACAGCAGCGAAATTCGGTTGGAGACACTCGAGGGCTACTGCTTTCCGCATGGCCCTGTCTGGAAGGAATTGGCATGAAGATTGTTACGTTTGCACTCGAAGATAACCGGCCCCGCCCAGGCATTCTGCTCGACAGCGAAGTGATCGATTTGTCGCCGCAGGGATTTTCAGGCGTCGCGGAACTGGTGGGGACGCCAGAGTTTCCCGACCCGAAAAAAGGCGAGCGAACTCCCCTGAGCGAGGTGCGGCTGCTGGCGCCCATCCTGCAGCCGCCCCGGATCTTTTGCATCGGACTCAATTATCGCGATCACGCCATCGAATCCAACATGCAGATCCCCTCCGTGCCGACCGTGTTTATCAAGCTGTCGTCCTCGATCGTCGGGCCGGGTGCGCGGATTGTCCTGCCGAAGAATGCGACCCAGCCGGATTATGAAGCGGAGCTTGCCGTCGTCATCGGGCGCGGCGGCTGTCGGATCCCCGCTGAAGAGTGGAAGGATCACGTTTTCGGCTACACCATCCTGAACGACGTCAGCGCTCGCGACGTGCAGCTCGCCACCTCGCAGTGGACCCTGGGCAAGAGCTTTCCAACATTCTGCCCAATCGGCCCCGCGATTGTGACCGCGGATGAAGTTCCCGATCCCCACGCGCTCGACATCAGCCTGGAGATTGACGGTGAGGTGCTGCAGCATTCCAGCACAAGCGAGCTGATTTTTCGCGTGCCGCAGCTCATCGAATACATCTCGTCCATCACGGCGCTCGAACCCGGAGACATCATCAGCACCGGCACGCCGGCCGGCGTAGGGCTGGGCCGCAAACCGCAACGCTGGCTCAAGCCGGGAGAGACGGTCACCGTGCAGATCGAGCGCCTCGGGAAGCTGACCAATCCGGTGGTGGCGGAGCAGTGATCTACTTCCCCAGCACCACCGGCTGCCCCAGCGCCCTCGTAATCGCCGCTTGCGCCAGCGGCGCCATCACCGCGAATCCGGCCGCGTTGGGATGCAATCCATCTTCGGTGAGGTCCTGCTTCAGGTAGCCGTGCTCATCGGCCATCGCCGAGAAGTAGTCGAGGTAGGCGATGCCGTTCTCGGCGCAGTATTTCTTCAGCCACTCGTTCAGCTCGCTGATCTTCTCCGGCGACCGCTGCAGAAAAAAGTTTAGAGCGTGCCGCGTATACCCGTTGATGGGCAGCACCGAGGAGAAGACAACGCGGATGCCGTTGGCCCGAGCCAATTGCGCGAAGCTGGCGTAGTCGCCCTCGATTTGCTCAACCTGTTCAACCCCTGTATTGCCGGCAAGATCGTTGGTCCCGGCGAGGATCACCACCACGGCAGGACGCAGGTCGATCACATCCTGGCGGAAGCGGACCAGCATCTGGGGCGTCGTCTGGCCGCCGATGCCACGGTTGATGTAGTGCTTACCAGGGAACGACTCATCGAGTTTCCACATGTCGGTGATCGAATCCCCAAAGAACACAACTCGCGGCTCGCCCGGCGCCGGTAGACCCACTTGCGTGTCGGCCTCGCGGTAGCGCTCCAGCTGACCGAAGTCGTTCATCAGCATCCATGCGTTGTGCTCGCGATACATTTCCAGGCTGTGCGCGGATTCATAGCCATCCTGTGCGGTGGCGCGCGGCGGCGAGTCGGACTGTGCGGACGCGGAGAATGAAAGAGCGGCGAGAAAGGCCGGCAGCAGCAGCGAAGTCTTCATGGCCAACACGGTAACACTTCGCATGGAGGAACGCCGTCCGCGAACGGCCGCCTCGCAGCGGAACGAGCGCTGTCGTTCGAATTTTACGACTCGGCAGTCTCCGCTTTTCTACGCCATCGCCATCGCCCGGATCTCTTCCTTGCGCACTGTAAGCCGCTCGATGAGATCGGTGCGAACTTCGAAGCCGCGGCCCGGAGTGTCGGGCACGGTGATTTGTCCCGTCGGCGAGACCTCCACCTCGGGCTCGATGATGTCTTCCTTCCAATAGCGCTTCGACGCCGACACATCGCCGGGCAGCGAGAAATTGTCCAGCGACGAAAGCGCAATATTATGCGAGCGCCCGATGCCCGTTTCGAGCATGCCTCCGCACCACACCGGCACGCCCCGCTCCTGCGCGGCGTTGTGGACAGCGATCGCTTCGCTGAATCCTCCCACCCGGCCGCACTTAATGTTGATGATCCGGCAGGACTCCATCTCAATCGCAGCCAGCGCGTCGCGCCGGTTGCGGATCGATTCGTCCAGGCAAATCGGCGTCTCCAGCCGCTTCTGCAGCATCGAGTGAAAGTAGAAATCGTCTGCCCACAGCGGCTGCTCGATCATCAGCAGACTGAACTCGTCAAAGTTCACGAGATGATCGGAATCTTTCAGTCGATAGGCGGAATTGGCATCGCAACTGAGCGTAATCTCCGGCCAGCGATCGCGAACCGCTTCGAATACTTTGACGTCCCAGCCAGGCTTGCACTTCAGCTTGATGCGCTGGTAGCCGGCAGCCAGTTCCTTTTCCACTTCGGCGAGTTGCTTTTCAAGCGACGGCTGAATGCCAATCGATACACCGCAGTCGATCACCTCGCGTGAGCCGCCCAGCAACATGGCCAGCGGAACCCGCTTCATCTGCGCTTCCAGATCCCACACCGCGTTTTCCAGAGCCGCCTTCGCCATGCGATGACCGCGCACCTGGCGGAACATGCCCGGGATTTTGCCGCCGTGCTCCGGCTCGGCGCTCGCAAGCAGCGGACCCAATTCCTGCTGCATCACCAGCCACGCCGTGTCGATAGTCTCGTCGGAGAAATACGGGTGCTCGCCGGCCACGCAGTCGCCCCAGCCCACCAGTCCCTCGCCGCGCACTTCTACCAGCAGGATGCGCCGCTCAGTCGTGGTTCCGAAACTGGTTTGAAAGGGTTGAACAAGGGGAAGACGAATTTCACGGAGATAAATGGCATCGATTCTCATACAAATTCCGGTCCCGTCTCCTGAATACGTGCGAGTTCGTAGATCCCATTACACTCTGCATCCACGCGAAAGCCCACGACCGCAAGGCCCCGCGCAAACGCGTCAAGAAATCGCTGTCGATTTTCAATTTGCACGGCGTGCGCGCGGGAGACACTGCTGGCTTTCCATTCGCTCACAGCATATGGCACGGTGATCGTCTCCTGAATTTCCGGGGGCGCGTACGAGGAACCCTCCAGGATCGCCTTCACCCGGCCCGATTCCATCCACCACTCCGCGTGGAGACGGTCCGTGGGAAGACCAGCCTGCAGTCGAGATGAGGATACACCATAAAAATCGGGTGTGTACGAGCGAACAATCACCCCCAGCTTACCGATGTTCAGAAACGCGTTCTTGATCTCCAGCGGATCGAACGTCCATTCCATAAGTGAGATGCCGCGGCTGATCGCTTCGCGACGCTGGTAAAGCTTCAGGCTGCGCCCGATTCCGCTGTTGCGATAAGGCGGCAACACCGCCAGCATGTGCGAGTGCAAATAAGGAATTGCAGCGCCGCCCGGCCCCTTCGGCGGTTTCAGACCAGGCAAAGACATGGCGAAGCCAATCATTCGCCGGTCAGCATCGAAGGCTCCGATGGCCTGTCCGCCGATCCTCTGCGCCACCGTAAACATGCGCCGCGGGATCACATCGCCCCCGGCGTAGCCCCAGGTCTCCACCTGCAGACGCACGCAGGCATCCAGTTCTTCCAGCCCTTCGCATGTGCGCAGCGTGATGGTCTTTCCGTCGTGGGTACGGACGTTTTCCGGGTTCAACGTTGCGAGCCTTTCTCGGCAGACTTGCTGCTGGACCACAACTCTTCCAGTTCTTCGGGATCGAGTTCTTCCAGCGGTCGCGTGCTGGCCGCCTCCATGGCAGCAAAGCGGCGGCGGAACTTCGCATTGGCATCACGCAGAGTCAACTCCGCGTCCACCTTCAGGTGCCGGGCAAGGTTTGCCACCGTAAACAGCAGATCGCCCATCTCTTCGCTGGCGGCCGCATAATCTTCGCGCGCCAGTTCAGCTTCCAGTTCTGCCGTCTCTTCTTTTAACTTCGCAATTACTCCGCCCACACTGGGCCAGTCGAATCCCGCTTTGGCAGCCTTCGAGCCAATCTTCGCGGCTTCGGCCAGCGCCGGCATGGAGCGCGAAACCGCGTCCAGACGCCCGCTCCCCCGTGCGCGCGGCTTCTGCTCCAGCGTCTTGATCTGCTCCCAGTTGCGCAGCACCTGCGTCGAGCCGATACCTTCCGTATCCAGACCCTCCGCGCGATTCCCTGCCGCCGCCGAGGCTTCCTCGCCGAAAACATGCGGATGGCGACGGATCAGCTTCTGGTTCAGATTGGCGATGACATCGCCAATCGAGAAACGCCCATCCTCGGCCGCCATTTCGGCGTAGAAAAGCACCTGCAGCAGCAGATCGCCAAGCTCATCGGCCAGGTCGGCCCAGTGCTCCCGCTCGATGGCGTCGAGCACCTCATACGTCTCCTCGAGCGTGTATTTGCGAATCGTCGAAAAGGTCTGCTCGCGATCCCATGGACATCCGCCCGGTGCGCGCAACCGCGCCATAATCGCGACTGCCTCGGCAAACAGAATGCCGGCACGCGCATCTCCCTCCCGCTGCGGAGCGTGGGTAGGATTTGCCGCGTCATTTTCTGAGGGCATAACTCCAATTTACAACGGCGCTTTGTGCCTGACCGGGTATGCTGGCGTTTGCACCTGGAGGAGAAGCTCCGCCTTGGTTCCATCCGGCAATGTGCCACTGGGTCTGATTGCGATTTTCATCGTGCTGCTGGGCCTGGTCTTCGGCAGCTTTCTCAATGTGTGCATCTCGCGCCTGCCGAAACATGAGTCGGTGGTGCGGCCGCGTTCGCGCTGTCCACAATGCGGCGCGGCCATTCGCGCTTCGGACAATATCCCGCTGCTGAGTTGGGCGGTCCTGCGCGGCCGCTGCCGCAGTTGTCGAAAACCCATCGCGTGGCGCTACCCGGCGGTTGAAGTTGGATTGGCGGCGCTTTTTCTGCTCGCGTATTTGCGCTTTGGCCTCACGCTTTCAGGCGTCGGCATCATGTTGCTGAGTTTTCTGCTGCTGGGTCTCGCCGCCATGGATGCCGAGACCATGCGGTTGCCCGATGCGTTCACCTTCCCCGGCATTGTGCTGGGCATCGTCTTCGCAGGGCTGCTGCCTGCGCCGGCGCTCGCCGATCACCTGGCGCATGCCGGACTCGCCGCGCTGGGCGCACTCGTCGGCGCTCTCATCATCCTCACCATCCGCTGGATCTACTATGTGTGGCGCGGCGTTGAGGGAATGGGAATCGGCGACGCCAAGCTGCTGGCATTGATCGCCGCCTGGCTCGGACCGGCATTAACCCTGGTGACTCTTTTCATGGGCGCGCTCAGCGCCTCCGTTGTTGGCCTGCTGTGGATCGCCCTGACGCGCCGCAAGCAGAGTCCCATGACCGCGCGCATTCCCTTTGGCTCTTTCCTGTGCGGCGCGGCTCTGTACGCCATCTACCAGGGCCAGGCGAATGTCGGATGGTATCTGCAGTTCTTCCGCTAGTCACGTCAGCGCGGGAGTTACTGCGCCGCGGCATTCTCCGAATCCAATCCGCGGATAGCCCTCGCGCTCGCACCATGCGCGGAAGATCACCTCGTCGCCATCCTCAAGGAACTTCCGCTGTTCCCCATTCGGCAATGGCAGCGGTTCAGTCCCGCGCCTGGTGCGCTCGAGAAGCGATCCGACGGAATCAGGCGTCGATCCCGACACAGTTCCGGTGGCGAGCAGATCTCCTGGCCGCAAATTGCAACCGTTGCTGGTGTGATGCGCCACCATTTGTGCCGGTGTCCAGTACAAATCGCGCAGATTGCCGAGGCTGAC
>DATGJK010000267.1:0-15958 GCA_035295245.1 Acidobacteriaceae bacterium | reverse complement strand
TGATGGCAATCCTGGGCATCTCCAGCACCATCGTCTTCGCCGTCCTGCGTGTTCGCTATGCATATGCTCTCGGCGTCATCATGGGCCTGTTCAACATCGTTCCCGTGGCCGGTGCGATGGTATCGATGACGCTGGTCCTGCTGATTGCCGCGCTCGACTCCTGGACCAAGGTCGTGGGCGTGGGCATATTCTTCATCATTTATCTGCAGGTGGAGAACACCTACCTGACCCCTCGCATTATGAGGACGCAAGTCGATCTGGCTGGCCTGACGATCCTCATCGCGCTGCTCATCGGATCATCGCTGGCGGGAATCATCGGAGCGATGGTTGCTGTGCCAACGGCCGTGCTGATTGCCGTAGTCCTCAAGGAGTACGCGGTTCACGAAGAGCAGGTCATCGAGGAGCCGCACCCGGTGCAGGTGGAACCACCCGTTCCCGCACCGCCGAGCACCATCATCCTGCCCTGATCCGTTCGCGCTTTTTAAGGCCCGAGCCCGCGAGGTTCCTCATCCTGCAGGCCAGCAGGTATGATGAAAGGTGGGCTGTTCCCCACTCGATCCGCAACAAATGCGCTTCATCCCGACAAAAAACGGCGACTCCGCGGGAGTCTCATGCCTCTGAATTCCGCTGCATCCCGGGTTGAGCCGGCGGTTCTCCCGCTGGACTCAGCGCCCGGCTGGAGCCATCAGCCGCATGCGCACCTGCACGCCCCCCGCGCGGGCGAAACTGCCTCCCTGCTGGTCGACTACCGCGAGCTTTTCAAGCTGCGCGTCACACTGATGGTGACGCTGACCGGCTGGGCCGGCTTTTATCTGGGCTCCATGCGCTCCGGGATCAGCAGCATACAGCCCGGACTGCTCGAGACCCTCATTGGGATCACCGCCGTTTCCGGAGGATCGGCCGCGCTGAACCAGGCCATCGAACGCCGGCTGGACGCGAAGATGCAGCGCACGGCCAATCGGCCTATGGCTGCCGGACGCATCGGGCTGGCCCACGGCATCGCCATTGGGCTTCTGGCCATCATCGCCGGAACGCTGTGGCTGACCCGCGAGACGAACCTCATCACCGGCGGACTGACGCTGCTGACCGCGTTTCTTTACGTCGCGGTCTACACGCCGCTGAAGCGCGTAACCCCGCTGGCGACCTTCATCGGAGCATTCCCCGGAGCGATGCCTCCCTTGCTGGGCTGGACCGCGGCCCGAGGAGTCATCGAATGGCCGGGAGTGGCCCTGTTCGCCATTCTCTTCATCTGGCAGTTCCCGCATTTCATGTCCATCGCGTGGCTGTACCGGGAGGACTACGGCAAGGCCGGGATTCGCATGCTGCCCGTCGTGCAGCCCGACGGCTGGTCGACTGCCCTCGAATCGCTGATCTATGCCGTGCTGATGATCCCTGCCAGTCTGCTGCCGGTCTGGCTCCACATGGACGGCAAGATTTACCTCGTCGCCGCCCTGGTGCTCGGCGCCGCGTATCTCGGCTACACGATCCGGTTCATGCGCATCGTGAAGGCCCGCAGCGAGAAGGAATCGAGGATGTACGCGCGCGACCTGCTCAAGGTCAGCGTCATCTATTTGCCCCTGCTGCTGACCGCTCTCATGCTGAACGCGAAGTAACCAGGGAAACCAGGGAACACATCGGCATGGGAACGAGAGCGACCATCGAGAGCAAGCCATCCGCGACAGCGCCGCTTGTCGCCATCGTCGGATTCAGCGCTCTGGCCACGCTCTTCCTGTTCTGGCTCATTTATGTGCATCCGGCGCCGGACGCCGCCGCGCAGCACTACACCTTTCTTCCCAATCTCAACGCGCTGCTCAATGGACTCAGCGCGATTGCTCTGATCATCGGCTTCTACTTCATTCGCCATCGCCGGATTGCCGCACACCGCAGGGCCATGTTCACGGCCTTCGTTTTCAGCTCGCTCTTTCTGGTCTCCTATGTCGCCAACCATGCGCTGCACGGCGACACCCTCTACCCTGTGCACAACGGCGTTTATTACCACGCGTACCTCCCCATTCTGATCAGCCACATTGTGCTGGCGACGCTCGCGCTGCCTGTCGTGCTGATCACATTTTTCCTCTCGCTGACGGGAAGGTTCGCGATCCATCGCAGAGTCGCGCGTTTCACGCTGCCCCTGTGGCTCTATGTTTCCATCACCGGAGTGGTCGTGCGCGTGATGCTCGTGGCGGCCATGCGGTCGTAACCCGCAACGATGGGACACCTGATGCAGCCATCGGCGCCTCGACAGTCCACGCCGCCTCACGGCGATGATGGGACACGCGCCCTGCTGACCACCGGCATCTGGACGCTGGTGGCCGGAGCGATCGCAGCGCTGCTGGCCGAGACTGTGCTGGGCGGCATCGGCATCAACGGGCCGCACACCAATGCCGGATGGCTGGCGTTGATGGTCGCCCTGATGTGCCTGCCTTTCGGCCTGATGCTGGCCGGGCTTGGTTTCGCGAAGTGGCTGCGCAACCGAAAACTCCGCCGCCTCAGCTAGGCTGTATCAACCTATAGGATCATTGGGATCTGCTGAATAAGGATGAGTTGTCATCCTGAGCGCGCGCGCCGAACTCGCCGCGCTGCTTTTGCGCACCGAACGAGTTCAGGCCGCGAGGACCTGCATTTCTTTGATTCAACCCAACAGTCTGGACGCACCGGGCGGTCCTTATTGGTCGATCGAGCCGCAGGCTGACGAGCAGCACCAACGGGCCCAACTCTTCAGCTGTCTGTCCTCAACGGATAACTGCCGGCACGCCATAATGTCCGGATTGCCGACGACCCGCCCAGAATGCAGCGTCAATGAGTGATTTGGCCTGTTAGCAATAACCTAAATCATGCTTCTCGTACGTGGCGAGGCTATCGAAGGCGTCTATGGCTTCTTGTCCCTGTGCCAATGAACGTAGGTTGTGATGAATTCCAGCCCGGTCACACTTCCATCCGCTTTCACGTCGAAGATGACACGCGTTGGGGCATCGCGAAGGAAATATTGGGTGTCGGATTCCGGAAATAACTCCTGCGCCTTTGACCCGAGCGGGATCTCCGCCATCAGATGGCTCCCATCCTGGGTGACTTTGATGAAATCGTAGGTCCCAACATAGCGCCCGAATTTCGATGGGTCGACAGATACTACGGTATGCTCAACCGGCTGAAAATCCGGCCACGCGTACGCTTGCGCAACGCTGCGGACAATCTGGTCGGAGAGCTGTCCGCCTCCCCCACCGTTGGTGAGCACGACCACTCCGTCTCCCGAGAGATACCCCACCATGTCACATTGATAGACTGCAGAGCCGCCATGCTCGAAGTAAATGTGCGGCGGGGTTCCTCCCACGCGCACGCCCAAACCCCACCGGATGCTTTCCGATGGCCCCATGCCTGCCGTCACCATCATTTGTGCCATCTTCTGATCGAGCACAAGGTGAGATTCTCCCGCGTATTCCTTCTCGAGCTCGATCACAAACTTTGCATAGTCGGTAGCTGTAGTCCACAATCCGCCCGCCGCCGCGTTTGGCTCAACAATATGTGCAGCCGGGTATCCGCTAGTACCATTTTCGTCGTAGGCTGTTGCCGCAGTTGCTGCTTTCGCGGGAGACAGTGGTGCTTCATAGGTGCTCTGGCTCATTCCAATCGGCGCCAACACCAACTCTTTCATGGCTTCCGCGAAAGGCTTGCCCGTAAGCTCGGTAATCAAGAGTTCGAGGATCACGTACCCGCCATTGGCGTACGCATACTTTTTCCCCGGCTCCCATTCCACGCGAACTGGAGGTGTTGTTGCGGGAGGCTTTCCGTCCAGGATTTCCAGGATGGAGGGCACGGCCTTATCCGGATCGTAGATCATGCCGCCATGCGTCCCAATTCCTGAAGTATGGCTTAGCAGCTCCCGCACAGTTACGGGATGGTTCTTCGTGTACTCATTGGCTGGAATCTTCCAACTCTTTAGATAGGTGTTCACATCCATGTCCAGATCGATCTTGCCTTCCTGCGCAAGCCGAAGAACGGCCATGGCGGTCACCGGCTTGCTCATGGACGCAGCGCCAAACAGGGTTGACGCAGAAACAGGCGGCCCACCGAGGCGCGTCACCCCGTAGCCTTTGCTCCAATCAATTCGTTTATCGTGAATCACCGCGATGCTCACACCCGGCACATGCAGACGCAGCATCTGATCCGTCAAAGACATGCCTGGATCAGGACGACCCTTGATCACGGCCAGGTAGCGGAGATTTTCTTCCACAATCTTTTCGTGACGTGCCGCTGAGCCGTCAGTCTGACCGATCGCACCCTGGACAAATAAGGTGACTATCAGAGATAGCCACAAATGTTTATCCATCACTTCTTCTCCTCAACGACCGCTGCTAGCCGGTTTATGTGCGCGCGTCGAATCTGGTGAAGTCGAATGGATCGAGACGCGAAGTTCGTTTCGGGAGCAGATATCCGGAACGTACCTTCGGACTGCGTATGTTCTTGGTAGCTCGGGAAGCGGCAGAGCCGGCTGCAGCAGTTTCATGAATCCGATCGTTACGAGCGATGCAACAACTCCTGCCTGAAAGACTCGAGTCGTACTCAGTGTTCGTACATGCAGTGCCTGAAATAGTTGCGGCGAAGACGGAGGTACGGAGGCATTAGCCGTATGTTGTTTGACTAATGAGTACGCCGCATCCGTGTAGAGTTTGAAGAGTCCGGCATCGCCAGGAGTCTCGTCAAACAGCCAAAGCATTTCATCCGCGAATCGTTCCCGGAATGCAGGGGGATGCATGCGCAGCAAGAGTTGATAGATCCTACGCTTGATCATGCTTCTCCGCCTTTACCGGCTAATTGCCCCATCAGCTATGCGAAGCACTCTTTTCATTCTGCCTAAATCTGCTCGTAGTGCAGTTCGGCCAGCAGCTGTGAGCCTGTACATGCGTCTTCTTTCATCAGCCGAGAGCTGATCTTCCTCGTAGTCCTCTGCCCACCCCAAATTCATAAGTTTTTTGAGATTGTCGTAAAGGGTACCGGGGCCGATGCGGTATTGGCCTTCGGAGAGTCGGGTGACTTCCTGGATGATGCCGTACCCGTGGAGATCCTGGGATGCAAGTGCGAACAGCACATAAAAGGTCGCCGCTGAAAGTGGCCCCGTGGAGTTGGACTGGTCCCTCTTCATAGTCGCAGTCCGAGTATATCGGAATCCGACTATGATCGTAAGACCTGTCTACTCCTCTGCCTTTGCCGCCGAAGCGGGCTTCAGTCCCGGGTCCCACGATCCTCAGGGAGCACGTCATCGCCGAGGTGCTCATTGACGCTGCATTCTGGCCGAACTACCGGCAACTCCGACATTTGCCCAAACTGCGGAACGAGGCTGCTCGAAAACCCTCCCACGACGTAAGTCCCTGACCTTCGTAACTCCACCACGTGGATTCCAATTGCCCCCGCTCCCGCGCCGCCGTACCCTGAAAATGTCGAAAGCTCTGTTCTCAGGAACAGAGCTTTTTCGTTCAGCGTTGCCGCCAACCTTTTTGCTGCCTGCTGCGCGCTACGGGCGACCCGCTGAAGTTGTGAGCTCTTTGAGACGACTGCCCTGCACGCGGCCTGAAGGGAATCATTTGGACGTGATCATTCCCAGCCGCCTTTGATCACAACGCGACCGTCACCTGATCATCGACGTCCCTGATCGAAAGTGACCTCCTTCGAATCACCTGCGGCGTTCGCGGCCGCGACCTGATCACCGGCGGCGGTGACCAGGCCCAGGGACGACCGGACCGAAGTGACCATCCTTCAATCAGCAAGCCCCTTCGCAGCCGCGGCCTGGTCAAAAGAGGAGGGGGGGAGGGGGGTACGACCAGCTCCGCGTCCGCACGCTGCCCGAAACACCTAAAAACAAAATCACGCACCTTGTTTTCAAATGCTTACGAAGAGAGGGTCCCAAGTCAGAGTGTTTAGAATCAATTGCTTACGGAGAAATGAACCCCAAAATTAAAAAGATTCTGATCCCTACTGCCCCGGCTCCGGCAGCACTCCGATGGTCCGCAGCCACCGCTCCGCGGCCACCGGCCAGGTCGTCACCGGCAGATCCGTGCGGCGTAATCCATAGCCGTGCCCGCCTTTGGCATAGACGTGCAGTTCGGCGGGAACGCCGGCACGCTTCAGCGCCAGGAAGTACTCGACCGCGTTCTCCACGTGCACCGGATCGTCTTCGGCCTGCACTAGGAATGTGGGCGGCGTCTTCGAGGTGACCGGGATGTCAGGATTGAATTCAAAGTTCTTGTCCGCGAGAGCAAGATACCCAGGATAGATGACGATGGCGAAGTCAGGACGGCAGCTTAGCTGATCGGCGCCGTCGACCGGGTCGTACAGATGCTTCTGATCATGCGTGCTGATGGCGGCCGCGAGGTGGCCGCCGGCAGAAAAGCCGAGAACGCCGATGCGATGGGTATCGATCCCCCACTGCGCCGCATGTTCGCGCACCATGCTCACAGCACGCTGCGCGTCCTGCAGGGCGGCAGATGATTTGGGATACGGTCCGCTGTTCGGCACCCGGTATTTCAGCAGCACGCAATGGACGCGGATCGAGTTGAGCCATTTGCAGACCTCGGTTCCTTCCAGATCGATGGCGAGAATACGATAGCCCCCGCCTGGGAAGACCACCACCGCCGCTCCGCTGTTGCGATCAGCGGCCGCGCGGTAGAGAGTGATGGTCGGGTCCGATACGTCGCCGATGCGCGTTACCCGTTGGCCCGCCACCTCGTGATCGGTAACCGTAGTCGTATCGTGCTCGGGTTCCGTGGCAGTCTGCGGCCCCGGCGCGCCTCCCGGCCACAACTCCAGGGTGGTGGTGTCGGCGGGCGGATGCCAGTCACCTCCCGATGCAGGCGCGGCTTGTGTTTGGGCGGTTGCAGCGAAAGCAGCAAGTGCGAGAGCGAGTGAGGCAAAGCAACAGCGGGTCGCGAAGCGCGTCATGGCCGGTGTCTCCACCGGCCATCTTAGATGAATGCGTTGCACGGCAATCCCGCAGAGCGGCAGGATCGCTAGTGTTGCGGCTTCTGCGAGCTTTGTGGAGGCGGGTCGAGCGGATTCGCATCGCTCGAACTGCCCGATGACTGCGCCGAACTCTGCTGCTTCTGAGAGTTCCCATTCGATCCGTTCGGCTGCTGCGCGGAGACCGTGGGCGAGTAGCCCGGATCGCCAGGCCGCTGCATGCCAGGCGGGTAGTTCACAGGAGCCATCGAGGGTGTGTTTTTGTCGCTGTCCGCGGGTAGCTTCTCGCCGGGATTGCGCAGCGACGGCGGCCCCTTCGGCGCGTTCTCCTGGTCGACGTCGGCCGAAGTTCGGTCACCGAGCTGCACTTCATGCTGGTTCGCGGCCACGACCGGCTTGTTGGGGTAGAAATCGCCCATCTGGTTCTGGGTTTGCACCTGGACCGCCTCGCCAACTTTGGCGAGTTCGGTTCGGACCACGAAGTTTCCGTCGAAGCGCACAAACTCCACCGGCTGCGGCGCTTCGCCGTAAATCCAGATCTCGACGTTTTTGCCGTCGACCTCTTCGCGATCCTTGCGTCCCGGCTGGCCTTTCGCGTAGATGACCATGTCCTTGTCCATGCCGATCAGGACACGATGCTCCATGATGGCCTTGCGCAGGAAATCGGGCAGCGACTCTGAGTACGCCTCGGCGGGCGATTTCACGCCGAAGTCGATCATGGGCTTCAGCAGAGCTTCGAGCTGCTCTCCGGTCAGATCAGGCACGCGGCCTTGAAACGTCAGGGTAATGCGTGAACCCGTCGGCGCCGCGCCGTCGTCGGGCACGATGGAATTGTCCGAGTAGGGGTCCATGCCGATGGAAACGTGCCGCAGAAATCTGTGCTTGTGGAAGGGGCCGTTGTTCAGATCGAGGACGATCCGGTTGTCGCGGATCTGGATATTCGTCACCACGAGACGATCACCCGGCTTGGCGCTGATGCCCTTGGCATGCAGCACGTCAATATACTTCTCGCCGTTGGGGCTCATCGTCCCATTCGCCTGGAGATCGATAGGGGCAATGGGCAGGGGCCGCATGGCGAAGCCCTGCTCCGACTGCATGAACCGGATCAGCCGTTCGCGGCCGATGGTCGTCATCGGTTCCGGGGGAAGCTTGACACTGGTGGGATTGAAATTCGAGTAGTGCTGCTCGATGTGCTGCGGCTGCACGACAAAGACCTGCGCACTTGCCGTCGGCGCTGCGGCACACAGGAGGAAGGGAGCGCACAAAAGTGCTGTTGCCGAAACGTAGCCGAGACGGATGGACCCTGTCATAAGGCCCCCTTGTGCGGGGTGTTGCCGACTCCAACAGCATGGCCCCGTTTAACGGATTTAGCAAGCGCGGGAGAGATTGTCAGGCGGCTGGAGTTTTCCCCGCGCTGCCGGTCCTGCGTCGAGAATGCGAAGCCCTTTGGCGACTGCGACTTCCCGATCGCGCCCAGACTACCGAGCTTGGAGAGGGAATTGGCGAAATGCGTTGCCGCACCATTTGCGGCTGGCGCGGTTTGTCGCGGAAATCCAGGTGCGCAGGCGCGCGAACGTCCTTCCCCGATGCGGCGGCGAACCGCCTTATTTTCGGATGGATTTATGCGGGGCTGATTTCCGAGGCAGTTTGGCCGCTTTGCCGTCTTCATGTCGGGCCGCAGCCTCGCTGATGCGGTCCCCCAGCACGTGGAGGCGAAGGAAATTCGTGGATCCCGATCGGGTGCGCGTTCCGGCCACGATCCCCATAATCTCTTTGGGCTTCACAAACCCGCCCTGTTCGAGGGCGCTCTCGGCGTGGTCGACCATCTGTTCAGCAGTGTGCAGCTTGGGACACTTAATGGGATGGACACCCCAAAGCAGCCCCATCCGGTGGATGACCTCTTCCACGCTCGAAAGGGCATAGATCGGAGGCTTGGGCCGATACTTGGAGAGCTGGCGCGCGGTCGTCCCGCTTTCGGTGAAAACGGCAATCGCACTGACATCCAGGTCTTCGGCCGCATGCGCGGCGGACTCGCAGATGGTCTCGGCAATGGAAAGCCGGATCCGGCTCGGCCGCGAATCCCAGCTATTGCTGTCGCGCTGATTGGCTTCGGTCTCGCTAACGATTTTGGCCATCATCTTCACGGCTTCCACGGGGTACTTGCCGGCTGCCGTTTCCGCGGAGAGCATCACGGCGTCCGTGCCGTCGTAGATGGCGTTCGCCACGTCGCTGGCCTCGGCGCGCGTGGGGCGCGGATTCTCGATCATCGATTCGAGCATCTGCGTGGCTGTGATCACCGGCTTGCGATACTCGGTCGCGCGGCGGATCACGTGCTTCTGGATGGCGGGCACCTTCTCAGGCGGCATCTCGACGCCCAGATCGCCGCGCGCGACCATCACCCCATCGGCGTTCTCGAGGATGGCTTCCAGATTTTCAATCGCCTGCGGCTTTTCGAGCTTGGCGATGACCCAGGTTTCCAGGCCCAGAGCGGCGACGCGGAATTTCACGTGGCGGACGTCTTCGGCGGTGCGGACAAACGACACGGCAATGGCGTCCACGCCGTGTTTCATCCCGAACTCCAGGTCCTCCTCATCTTTGTCCGTCAGCGACGGAACGCGCACCGCGATGCCGGGCAGGTTAATGCCTTTGTGCTCGCCCAGCGTGCCGCCGTTGATCACCTCGCACTCGACGTCCTCGCCGGGAATGTCGATGACGCGCAGCTCAATCAGCCCGTCGGAGAGCAGAATGCGTGCGCCCGGTTCGAGGTTCTCTGCCAGCGTCGGAAACGTTGTGGCGATGACCGTGGAAGTGCCTGGGATATCCCGCGGCGTAATGGTGAGCCGCTGGCCGGCCTTGAGCTGCACCGGAATACGGTTCTTCAGCCGCCCGGTGCGGATCTTCGGTCCCTGCAAATCGCCGAGGATGCAGATGGGCTTGCCCTCCTCACGGCTGATTTTCCGGACCATTTCGATCAGCTTCAGCTTTTCGGGGTGAGTTCCGTGGGAAAAATTCAGACGGGCGACATCCAGCCCGGCGCGCAGCAGTTCGCGGAAGACCGATTCGTTGGACGAGGCGGGTCCCAGCGTTGCGACGATCTTGGCGCGGCGCGGAAAGCCTTCTGCGAGGCCCGGCCCAGACAACGGAAAATTCATCCATCCCCCAAAAAGACGTTCAATCGATCAAGCGGTGATTCCGATCTAATTTTATCGTGCTGAGCGCGTTTTCAAAGCGCCTGCAGGCGAGGTCGATTGTCACTTTCATCGGCGAAGGCCGCTTCTGCCGGGAAAGTCTCCGGGACCGTTGCGTCGCGGGCCTGGGTTCCAGGCAGCGGGAACATCTGCGCGTTGAATTCAGCGCCGATCAGCACACTGAGCGAGACCATGTACAGCCAGACGAGCGTGGCGATGCCGGCGCCCAGCGATCCATAGACGATGGAATAGTCGGCGAAACGCGTTACATAAAAGCCGTACACCATGGTTGCGATAAACCAGCTTGCGGTGGCGATGGTGGCGCCAGGCATGGTTTCGTGCCAGCGCACGCGGACATAAGAGAAGCGCCCGCTGCGGGTCGGCAGCTTCTGCCGTGGTACGCCGTAGTGGTAGATCATCGCGGTGCAAACAATGCTGGCCACCAGAGCGATGGCCCAGCGGAAGAACCTCCACAGCAGGATCAGGTAAAGCCGCCACTCGTGCGTGGAGTTGGCAATCATCCAGCGCTCGATGCTGTGACCGAAGGCGAGAAACAGCGTGGCAGCGCCCATCGGCACCACTGTCACGGGCACCAGCACCAGCGCGACCAGGCGTTCCCGCCAGAAGCCCCAGGTTCCGCGTGGCAACCGGTACGCGCGGCGGAAACCCTCCATCAGCGAAAGCAGCACCCCCATCGCTGCAAAGACGCTGACGAACGTGGCGCCGGAGACGATGCGAATCGAGCGTGCGTGATTGACGATGAAATAGGACTGAACGAGCTGCATCGTATCCGGCGGCAGCACCTGCTGCAGGGAAGCTCGAATCACGCCGCGCACGTCGTCGCCGGCCGGCATGGTGGCAAACAGCGTCGTGACCACCAGCAGCGCAGGGAAGATGCTCAGAATCGCGGAATAGGCCGCGGCCTTCGCCATCGAGAAGGCGCTGTGGCCAAAGGCCGACCATACGGCCCGGCGCAGATGCTGGATTTCGCGCATCATCGGCGAAGTCAGTGTAACTCCCAGCCGATGCTTGCCGGCCGGCGCACTATTGGCGGGTTGGCTTCCAGCGTTCAAGGAACTGCGTCACCGAATTCGGGTCCATGCGACGCATGGACTCGAACTCCCCCTGCCGCTGGCTGTAGAGCAGATGCCCGCTCGCATCGAGTATGGCCAGGGCGGGAACGCCCTTCTGCAGGGGAATCTCGTACTTCTTCGCCAGGTCGAGATTCTTGTCGTACTTGCCGACATTGACGTCCACGAGGACGTAATTCTTCGCCAGCAGGTCGGCATTCGGCTCGCGGTGGAAGTAAATGTCCAGCACCTGGCAGTCGCCGCACCAGTTCCCGCCGAAATCGAGCAGAACGCGCTTGTGCTCGCGTGCGGCTCTGGCCAGAGCGTCGCGGATCTCGGCGTGCGCATCCGCCGTATCGCTGTACACATTGCGGAACTGCCCGAATGCGGGCGACATCAGCAGCACAAGGAAAGCCGAGTACATCGAAAACCGGAGCAGCGGGTGAGCGGAGCGAAATGAAAGTCGTGACATAGCTGGGCGAAGTTTCCCTTTCAACAAGATGCCATAGACACGGGATTTGATTCGAAAACGCCGCTGCCGGAATGCTCACACCAGCTTTGCTTGGGCGATCTCCTCCAGCACATGCAGCGGCGCGATTTCCGGCCGAACCATGGCTTCCGGGCGGACGAGGAAGGTTTGCTCCAGTGCGTACTGGCCGGCGAGAACGGCATGGGGCACGGTATCGGTGTAGACCATCCAGCTAGACCCGGCCGGAAACTGGAAGGGATACTTCGGGCACTCCGATTGCCAGCGGGGGTTTTCCTTCAGGAAATTATGAAAGCGCATCATGAAGTCGTCGTAGGGCGACCGCTTCACGGAGGGAATGGCCGCGCCCAGACCGATCGCCCGGGCTGCTCCTTTGCCGAGCCGGGAGAGCGGCGATCCCGGCGTTGGCGCAATCTGCCGCGGAGCAAACTGCTTTACAGTTTCCGCAAAGGGGTCGCTCACCACCCAGTCCCGTGTGCGGTTTGGATGGATGTTGTTGAAGAAGCGAAGAATCCTTGCGCCAAAGGTTGGCCGTGTTGGGAACGCGTCGGTGTGCAGCAGGTCGTTGCGGCGTCGCAGCGGCAAATCGCGCCCCTGCTCCTCCTGCGGGCGAAAGCTGGCGTAATCGAGTTGCCAGTTCGCCTGATAGGGCGAAAGAAAGCCGGTCAGAAACGTGACCACCGATTGTGAATAGTTCCGCATGATGCGGTGCAGGCGGTCGATGGCGGCGGGGCTCGCGACTTTTGCGTCGAAGCCGCTCAGCTTGTCGATGTTGGGCTTATAGGCGATGTTCTTGTGCAGCGAGCTGTCGGTCTGTTGCTGCCCCAGAAGGAAGCTGAGATCGTCCGGCGGCACCGGCACGGGCGTCTGCGGAAAGTAGAGAATGTCTCCCGCTTCGAGTGCTGCGCACCAGGTGCGCGCCTGCTCCGGCGTGGGGGTGAGGCTCGCCACCGGGACGACGGCCATCAGCGTCCCCCCGCGACTTTGCGGCGAAGCCAGGTCCCGATGAAAAACAGCAGAGCCACCCCCAGGACCGCCACTCCCGCGGGCGCGGCGATGTAGCGGTAGGAATCCGCGTAATTGATGGGCGAATGCGAAAGGGTGTTCCAGAAGAGCAGCGCGACGATGGCCAGGAAGCACGTGGCGAAGAAGGTAAGAAATCCGGACGCCATGGAAAGCAGCAGGGCAGAGAAGAAGCCGAATTCGCCGAGGGGAATGCCGAGCAGCTTCGCGGGCTGGGCAGGTGCGCTCATCTGGGAAAACTCCTTGTCCATTAGAATAAAAGCCAGATGGCAGGTGCAGCGCAAATTCCGCTCTACTCCGCGGCTAAAGTGGCCCAGGAGGCTGCGGTCCGGCAGGCGGATAACGGCCTCTGTTTTGCTACATTTGGCGAAGTCAATCTCGAACCGGGCGCTCTGGAGCACATCGTTCAGGCCGTTCCTGCGGTGGTGGCCGGAGCTTTGCGGCAGAATGCCTGGTACTTCGTTCCTCTCGCCATTGGCGAGGACGAGGAGACCGTCGTCGCGCCGGATTACTCCGTCGATCTCAGCGACCGGGCGATCTGCCACCGCAACGTACGCTTCGGCGGGTCGGAGTGCATCTTCATCTCGACACGGCTGATGCAGGATAAATTTGCGCTAGCCTTCGAGTTCTTCATCAATGTCGGGCACCACTTCGTGGACGCTATCGGAGTGCCGGACAGCTTTGCCGATCTGGTCTGGTCCCAGGCCAGCGCCGACGTGCGCGGCGAAACCAGCCATGATGCCTGGGAGAACCGGCGGCGGTCTCTCGACCGCAGCCGCGGCAACGAAGTGGACGAGAAAGCAAAATCCGCGTATCTGGAGTCCGCATTTGCCGATGCCGTCGCAGTGTACATGCTCTCGCTCACTCTTGATTTCGACTATGCCGACCTGCGCGAGCGCGAATACCCACTGCTGACGCCGGCGGCGCTGGCCGAGCGGCTGCGTCATGTCGCGGAGCTTTTCCCACCCAACTCCGGTTACGAGTTTGAAATTCGGTACCGTCGGCGGGGATAACAATGTGCCTCGGCTCAGCGTGCCTTGTACTAGGCTGAGTCCATGCGAGGCCCTCGAAAAGCTCCCGTTCCTCTCGACGAGGATTCCCTCTACAGCTACGCCGTAAGGCTGCTGGGCCAGCAGATGCGAACGGTTGCTGAACTGAAGCGGCTGTTGCGGCGACGTGTTCCTCCGGGTGACGAGGGCCAGGATCGGCTTGAGCGAGTGATTGTGCGCCTGAAGGAGCAGCGCTATCTCGACGACACCGGATACGCGCACGACTACGCGAAACTACGCCAGGAGAACTCCAGCTTCGGCCGCCGCCGCGTGCAACAGGACCTGATGCGCAAAGGCGTTCACGGCGAGGTGATCGCAAAGACGCTGGACGCGGCGTATGAAGGCGTCGGCGAGGAGGAGCTCGCGCGGCGGCATCTGGAACGCAAGCGCATTCGCAAACCAGCCAGCGAGAAGGAAGCCGCGCGCGTGGCCCGCATGCTGATGCGTGCCGGATTCTCCACGGGCACGATCGTGCGCATTCTGAAGAAGTGGGACGTCGGCGATGATGCGTTGCTCGCGATCGAGACGGCGGACACGGAGGAACGCGAAAACGAGAGCTGAACTGTCGTCCCGCAGCCGCGAGCGTGGTCAGCGATTCTGCCGGCGCAGCCCGATTCTCATCGTGACAAGTTGCGCACCTGCTACCATTTTCAGAATCGTAAGCTGCACCACGTCTCCGACGGCTCGTCTGACATCCATGCAGGTGTCGGGCCCACCATTCTGCCATGTACGTTTTCGCCTTACTCAGCGCGCTGGTCACTCTGGCTGCGGCATTCAGCCTCATCAGCCATCGTGTGTTGCGGCTGCCGACCACCGTCGGAGTGATGGTCCTGTCGCTGCTGTTTTCGACTGCGCTCCTGCTGCTGGGCAGCGCACTTCCCGGCGTCCACGCGCGGGCCGCGGACATCATCGGACACATTGATTTCTCCGCAGTCGTCCTGCACGGCATGCTCGCCTTTCTGCTGTTCGCGGGCGCCATGCAGCTTAATTTGAGCGACCTGCGACGGCAGAAGTCGGCGGTGGCATCGCTGTCGATCTTCGGTACCGTCCTGTCGACGGTTTTCGTTGCGTTCGTGATCCGGATGGTCCTCTCCATCACCGGTTTGCAACTCGGCTGGCTGCCGTGCCTGCTTTTCGGCGCGCTGATTTCGCCAACCGACCCGATTGCCGTGCTGGAGATGCTGCGGCGCGTGGGAGCGCCCGCCAGCCTGGAGGCGCAGCTGACCGGAGAGTCTCTGTTCAATGATGGCGTGGGCGCGGTGCTGTTTCTGACCCTGCTGGCGTCGTTCGAGATGGGCCGGCAGCCCTCCGCCGCGGAGTTTAGCTGGCAGTTGCTGGTGAAGGCAGGGGGCGGCATCGGCATGGGCCTGGCGCTCGGCTGTCTTGCCTATCGCCTGCTTCGCACCGTGGATGCCTATCGCGTGGAGGAACTGCTGACGCTTGCGCTGGCGATGGGCGGATATGCGCTGGCCGATGTGCTGCGGCTCTCAGCTCCGCTGGAGGCCGTTGCCGCAGGTCTGGTCGCCGGAAGCATCGCACGCAAATCTGCGATGTCCGGGCTGACCCGGGAGCGAGTCGACCGCTTTTGGGAACTCATCGACGACCTGCTGAACGTGATGCTCTTTCTGCTGCTCGGGCTGGAACTGCTGGTGATGCCCTGGAACCGGCACTACATCTATGCGGGACTGCTGGCCATTCCGGTCGTACTGGCTGCGCGTTGGGTAAGTGTGGTGCTCTCGCTGTTGCTGGTGCGCGTGCTGCACCGCCCGGCTCCTGGAGCGATCACTGTCCTTACCTGGGGCGGACTGCGCGGCGGTCTGGCGGTAGCGCTGGCGCTCTCCATGAAGCCCGGAGCGGCTCACGACCGCATTCTCGCCGTCACCTACATCGTGGTGATCTTTTCCATCCTCGCCCAGGGACTGACGATGGACCGTCTCCTGCATCGCCTGGGCTTTGCCGCAAAGGAACAGGCCGCCGCCATCGCCGACTGACGCACTTCGGCCTCCGTCTGTGCCGGTGCCACGCGCTGTGCTGCAGCGGCGGGCTGTGCTATTCTTCAGCGTTCCAATGCAGGAGCGCACCACCCCAATTCGCGTGCTGGTGGCCAAGCCGGGCCTGGACGGGCACGATCGCGGCGCCAAGGTCATTGCCCGCGCGCTGCGCGATGCCGGCATGGAGGTCATCTACACCGGC
>DATGJK010000266.1:0-4211 GCA_035295245.1 Acidobacteriaceae bacterium | reverse complement strand
GGCCCGTCTTTTTAGCGTCGCGCAGTCGCCGCACGAAAGCCTGGGCCAGGAAGAAGGGGCCTTTTAGATTGACAGCCATCGTGTAGTCGAAGTCAGACTCCGGCGTGTCCCAGAAGTCGTAGCGCTTCTCCATGCCCGCGTTGTTGACCAGAATGTCCGCGCTGCCGAACTGGTTCCATGCGGCATCCACCAGCTTCTGCAGGTCGGCCATCTTCGTCACATCGGCCTGCACGACGAAGCCCTCACCACCGGCCCCATCGACAATCTTCTTGACCTCATCGGCTCCTGCCTGACTGCCGCGGTAGTTGATGATGACTTTGGCTCCCTCGCTGCCGAGGCGCTTCGCTATGCCCTGTCCAATGCCGGATCCGGCTCCGGTCACAATAGCCACTTTTCCCTGCAAACGCTGCATCGCTCTCTCTCTTTTCGCGCTGATCTGATTGGTTCCGGTTCTCTTCCGTTGGATGCCGTAAACTGGCCCGGATTCGCGCCGCCGCAGGTTCGCTCGGCAGGTGTTTCCATCTGCGACGAAGGTTGCAGAAGCGCCGGGGGAACCGTTCGCGGCCAGGATTCGTATTGTTACATGTGCGCCGCTTCTCGTGGGTTCAGCGCAAGGCTTGCGTGAACCGCGAGGATGGGCGTTATTCTGAGGTTTCGCGCCGGGCCTTGCCCGGCGCAGGGGGTTGGGCCATGGCCATGTATTGCAGGAACTGTGGAAAGGCTCTTGCCGACGATGCCCGCTTTTGTCCCGCGTGCGGCGCGCAGGTGGCTGCTCCGGCGGCCGCCCCTTACCCGCAGCAAACAGTAACGCGCCTGGTGCGCCCGCGCGCCGGGCGCATGATCGCCGGCGTTTGCCAGGGCCTCGCCAACGCTTACGCGTGGGACGTGGTGTGGGTCCGCGTCATCACCGTTCTGCTCACCGTTTTCGGCGGCGGATCGGGTCTGCTGGCTTACGTCATCTTCTGGATCGTCATGCCCGAGGAGCCAGTCCTGCTGCCCCCTCCCCCGGCACCTTATCCGCCTCCTGGCCCCCAGTAATCCGGCATAAGCTGGAGGCATGTTTTACCACTGCGGCGGCGACAAGCTTTTCTACACGACGCTCGGCAAAGGCCCGAGCGTCGTTTTGCTTCATCCCACGCCCGTTGATCACCGCTTCTGGCTTCCCCTCGCGGGAATGCTCTCTTCCCGGTATCAGGTGATCATTCCCGATCTGCGTGCCCATGGGCAGTCGGAGACCGGCGAGGGTCCTGTGACGATGGAGAAGCTCGGAGCCGATGCCGTGCGCCTGCTCGACTCCCTCGATCTCGGCGCGGCCATCTTCGCCGGATGCTCAATCGGCGGCTACACGCTTTACCAGCTGTGGCGCACGGCTCCGGACCGCGTCCGCGCGCTGGCTTTCTGCTGCTCGCGTCCCCAACCCGACAATGAACAGGCCAAAGCGAAGCGCCAGGAGAACATCGACACCATTCGCCAGCGAGGCAGCGCGGACTTCATCGAGTCGACCCTGCAGACCGTCATCGGGCCCACGGCGCGCAGCCGCTGGCCGCAGAAGGTCGGCGAAGCGCGCGAGATGATGCAGGCCGTGGCCCCGGCGGCGCTGATCGCCATCCAGCAGGGTCTCGCCAGCCGGCCGGATTCCGTCCCCACATCCCGAACCATTCGGGTGCCGTGCTGCGTCATCGCCGGCGGGGAAGATCCAGGCTCCCCGCCGGCCGACATGCGCCTGCTCGCGGAACAGATCCGGAACGGGGGCTATGGCGCCGAGTACCACGAAATTCCCGATGCCGGGCACTTTGCCCCTTTTGAGCAGCCGGAGGTGGTCGGTCGTATCCTCCGTCGTTTCTTTGACTCGGTTGTTGACTGAAGGGGTAACTTTAGTTTTCGGCGAAACTTAGCCCCCCAAATGGGGTCTCCACCTGCAGCAATCGGCGTCATATAGTGGAGACGCCCGATAAAGAAAGCAGCCCTCCCCGGGCAGACGAGGAATTGCTATGAAAGACCTTTCGGAACTTCTACCCACGACTCGCCGGCACGCATGGCCTGCGGCCTCCCTGGACTTTGCGAAGCGCGGCATCGCACTCGGCCTGGCAGGGCTCATGTTGCCGCTCGGCACAGGGATTGCCTTTGGACAGGAAGCGCCGCCTCCGCCGGATCAGCAGATGGACCAGGGTCCGCCGCCGGACGACCAGGGACCTCCGCCCCAGCAGTGGAATACGCTGGCGCCGGACCAGCTCGATCAGCTGGTCGCTCCCATCGCGCTTTACCCAGATTCACTGGTCGCCCAGGTGCTGGCGGCAGCAACCTATCCGTCCCAGGTGGTCGACGCGGACCGCTACGTGCAGTCGTACCGCGGGGTCCCTCCGGATCAGCTGGCGCAGATGGTCAACCAGCAGCCATGGGATCCCAGCGTGAAAGCCCTGGCCGCGTTTCCGTCGGTGTTGTCGAACATGGACCGCAACCTCGACTGGACGACGCAACTGGGCAACGCCTACTACAACCAGCCGCAGGACGTGATGAGCGCCGTGCAGGCGGACCGCCAGCAGGCGTACGCGTCCGGTAAGCTGCGCTCCACGCCCCAGCTGAACGTTGTGTATCAGCCTGCAGACATCGAGATTGAGCCGGCGAACCCGGCCGTCGTCTATGTGCCCTACTACGACCCGGTTGTGGTCTGGGGCTGGCATCCCTGGTACCGCTGGTACGCTCCCCCGCCGCCTCCGGGATTCTTCATGGCAGCCGGCGTTGGCTTCGGATTCGGCATCGGCGTCGCGGTCGGCGTATGGCGTCCGTGGGGCTGGGGCTGGGGACACTGGGGCATGGGCTGGGGTCCGCACCCTTACGTCGCCTACAACCGCGTGACCTATGTGTCGCGCAGCGTAACCGTGGTCAACCACGGCTACTACGGCCACTTCGACCGCGATCGCGACGCGCGCGACTGGAACCGGCGTGAAGCGGCCGTCGCCTACCATCGCGGCTACGATGCGGGCGCGCACAACGGCTACAACAACGGCGTCCGCAACGGCTACAACCGCGGCGAACAGAACGGTTATCGGCGTGGCGAGCAGAACGGCTACAACCGCGGCGAGAACAACAACTACAATCGCGGGCAGCAGGGTCATCCGCAGAGCGACATGCGGCCTGCGCAGAACTACAACCGCGGGCAGGAGAACCGTCCGGCGCAGACCAACCGTCCGCAGCCGAACTTCGGCCCGATGAACCGCGGGCAGCAGGGTCGTCCGCAGAGCGACATGCGCCCGGCACAGAACTACGACCGCGGCAACCAGAACTTCAACCGGCCGCAGCCGCATCCTGAACAGCCACGCGGCAATGGTGGCGGCGGCCATCCGGAAAACCGTGGCGGCGGTGGGGACAACCGCGGCGGCGGGCATCCGGACAACCACGGTGGTGGCGGCGACAAGGGCCACCCGCACCGCTAGGCATCTGACAATCCACCGACCAGAGGGATGGCGCAAGCCATCCCTCTTCATTTTGGTCCGGCTGCATGGGGCGCGTTAGCGGGTCCTCGCGCCGGACCGCCTGTGGTAGAACGGACTGTTGCGTCGAGTGGAGGCGCGCGTATGGACAAGCCATTGGATCGTCCAGCCAGTCCCGATCGCCGGGCATTCCTCAAGGGGAGCACCGCCGCGGCCGCTGCTGCCGTGCTGACCGGAGCTGCACAGGGCCGCGCCGACACAAAGACCTGGCCCATGCCCAACAATCCGCGGTCGCAGGACGCCATGCCGACGCGCAATCTCGGCCGCACCGGATACAAGGTCGGCATCTTTAGCGTGGGCGGGCAGGGCGCGCTGGAGAAGCCGAACAATGCCGCTGTCGCCGTGCCCATCATCCACCGCGCGCTCGACCTGGGCGTGAACTACATCGATACCTCGTCCATCTACGGCGGGCCCATGCGCTGGAGCGAGCGCTACGTCGGCGAGGTGATGAAGGCGCGCCGTCATGAAGCCTTCCTCGCGACCAAGACCAAGGAGCGGACCCGCGAGGGGTCGCTGCGCATGATCGACGAGTCGCTGAAGCTGCTGCAGACCGACCATGTTGATCTGTGGCAGCTGCACGACATCGGCACCATGACCGATGTGAACGAGGTCTTCGCTAAGGGCGGGGCGATGGAAGCCCTGCTTGAGATGCGCGAGCAGAAGGTAGTGCGCAATCTTGGTGTCACCGGCCACTATCGTCCTGATGCGTTGATGGAGTGC
>DATGJK010000265.1:0-8112 GCA_035295245.1 Acidobacteriaceae bacterium | reverse complement strand
CCATTGCGGTCCAGCGCCGCTCCGATCAGGTGCCCATCGGTGAACGACACCGCTGCCGGACCATCCCACGGCTCAATGCAGTCGCCGTGATACGCCAGGAACGCGGAATGCCGTCCGGCGCCCGCCGGAGGCATCACCATCCGCACTGCCTCGGCCACCGTGCGCCCATTGCGCGAGAGCAGCTCAATCACTTCGTCCAGGCTGGTCGAATCCGACCCGCTGGGCGTGTAGACCGGCTTGACTTCCTCAGGCAGCGTCGCCGCGCGCGCATTGAGCCGCGCGCGATTGCCCCAGATGGTGTTGATTTCGCCGTTGTGCCCCAGCACGCGGAAGGGCTGCGCGCGATCCCAGGAGGGGGCGACGTTGGTCGCATACCGCTGATGAAACAGCGCGAACGGCGTCATATAGCGCGGGTCCGCGAGATCCGGATAGAACTCCGGCAGCAGCCGCGCCGAACACATCGCTTTGTAGATGAGGCCGGAAGAAGAAAGAGAACAGACGTAGCCGTCGGTGTCGGTCCGCTCGAACTGCTTGCGCGCGAGATAGAGCCGCCGGTCCAGCTCGGCATAGGAAGCAGGCGTCGCCGTCAACAGGATTTGCCGGATCGCCGGCAGCGTGGATAGGGCGATCTCACCCAGAATTTCAGGGCGTGTAGGAACAGTGCGCCAGCCCAGAATCGAGAATTGGTGCGCCCCCACCGCGGCTTCCAGCTCGCGAACCGCCGCCGCCGAGGCGGTCTCATCCGCGGGCAAAAACACCATGCCCACGGCCAGGGCCTGTTCGGGCGCCAGTTCGAAGCCCGTCGAAGCCAGCAGCAGCTCGCGCGGAATTGCGGTATGAATGCCGATGCCGTCGCTCGATTTGCCGTCCGCGGCCACAGCGCCGCGGTGCGCCAGACGCGACAATGCGGTCAGCGCCTTCGTCAAAATGTCGTGCGAGGGCTGGTTTTCGAGGGTAGCGACAAAGCCGACGCCGCACGATTCGTGGTCGAACCGCGAATCGATCAGTGAGGGTCGGGAGCCGCCGGTCGACACGGCCGGATCAGCACAATTTCTCGTTCCCATATCCAACTATAAACGGGTTCCTTTTCTCGCAAAAAGCTATTTCGCGAAATTTGCGGGATTTTTTCGCGCCCGGGCTCGCACACCTGTGAAAAAACCTGCAGAAATAAGCAAAAAGCGTCTTGAATATTTATACACGACTTCTGTATTTTTATACAGAGAGGCGCGGTAGCCGTTCCCCGACGGCTGACCGCGATTTTTTCTGTGAGCAAACACGAACGGCACAGCACGATCCGGCAGCTGGTGGCCGCCGAGGCCATCACCAGCCAGGATGAGCTCCGGCGCAAGCTGGTGCGGCGGGGCTTCCATGTCACGCAGGCCACGCTCTCGCGCGACATTCACGAGCTGCGCATTTACAAAGGCCCTGCCGGCTACGCGTTGCCCAACGGCAATGGCCACGGCCATCTTGCTGTGATCGAAGAAGAGCCTTCTGTCGATGAGGTGCTGTCGAGCTTCGGACTCAGCGTTCGCCAGGCGCAGAACCAGCTGGTCCTGCGCACCACCGGCGGCGCCGCCCAGCCGGTGGCGCTCGCCATCGATCATGAGGAATGGAGCGAGGTCGTCGGCACGCTGGCAGGCGACGATACCATTCTGATCATTTGCGCCGATCAGCGACGAGCCACCGTGCTGCGCGAAAAACTGGAACGCATGATGGGCTAGAAAACAGAGCACAGCAAAGTTGGAAGTTGGACATGGAGACAGGAATTCAAACTGCGGTACTCGGCGTTACCGGATATGCAGGCATGGAGCTGGCGCGCATCCTGCTGCGCCACCCTGGCCTTGCCGGACATGCGCCGCTTTTTCTGGGCCGCGCCGATGCGCCTGCTGAGCCTCTGGCCGCCGTGCATCCGCAGCTGATGGACAACAACGGCACCGGCCCCGACGGTCTCCGCATCGAGCCCTTCTCCTGGGATCTTCTCGCCGCCCGCAACGTGCAGATCCTGTTCCTGGCCACTCCCCACGAGCAGTCGCGCGCTCTGGTGCCCGAGGCGCTCGACCGCGGCATCCGCGTCATCGATCTCAGCGGCGCCTGGCGTCTGAACGAAGCCGCGCATCGCGCCGTCTATCAGTTTTCCGACGAGGGAACCGCAGTCGCCACCGCCATCCAGACCCAGGCCGTCTATGGCATGCCGGAGCTCCATCGCGATTCCATTCCCGGGGCAAGCCTCATCGCCAACCCCGGCTGCTACTCGACCTCGATGATCCTGGCGCTCAAGCCGCTGGTCGCCGCCGGCTGGATCGACACAAACCGCGGCATCGTCTGCGATGCGAAGTCCGGCGTCTCCGGCGCGGGCAAGGCTCCCACCGCGAAGACCCACTTCATGCACGCGGCAGACAATCTCTCCGCTTACGGCGTTTTTTCTCACCGGCACACCGGCGAATTGCTGGAGCAGCTGAACCTCGCGCCGGAGCAGATCGTCTTCACGCCGCATCTGCTGCCTATTCCGCGCGGCATCCTCTCGACGATTTACGTCTGGTTCACGGAGCCGCGCAAAGCCGCCGACGTTGAAACGCTCTTCCGTAACTTTTTTGCAGAGAGCCCGCTGGTGCGCGTCTTCCCTGCCGGCCATCTGCCGCAGATTCAGTATTCGGTCCATACCAACTACTGCGACATCGGCTTCCAGGTCGCTGCCGATGGCCGACGATGCGTGATCGTCTCCTGCCTCGACAACCTGCTCAAGGGCGCTGCCGGACAGGCTGTCCAAAACATGAACCTGATGTGCGGTTTCAAGGAAGCAGAAGGGCTCGCATGAGATACGTCGTTAAACTCGGAGGCGTCACGCTGGAGAATCCCGAACTTCTCCACCAGTGCGCCCAGGCTATCGCCGAACTCGTCAAGGACGGAAACCAGGTGGCGATTGTCCACGGTGGAGGCGTGCAGCTCACCCGCACGCTGAAGCAGTTGGGCAAGCAGAGCCAGTTCGTTTCCGGCCTGCGCGTCACCGACGCCGAAACGCGCGACACCGCCCTGATGGTCCTCGGCGGCGGCGTGAACAAGGCACTGGTAGCATCGCTCGGCTCCCATGGTCAGCCGGCCGTTGGACTCTCCGGTGGCGACGGACTTGTCTTCCGCGCGCGCAAGAAACAAACTGCGCCCGACCTCGGTTACGTCGGCGAGATCGCCGCTGCCGATCCGCGTTGGCTTGAAACCATCTGGAAGATGGGGGCGGTGCCGGTGATCTCCTCGATCGCGCTCGGCTTCGACGGCGAGTACTACAACATCAATGCCGATGAGATGGCCGCCGCCTGCGCTGCTGCGTGCAAAGCCGACGCGCTCGTCTTCCTCACCGACGTTCCCGGAGTGCTCGCCGCCGACGGCAGCGTGATGCGCTGGCTCTCCCTGGATCAAATCGCCGCGCTCACCCGCGACTCCGTCATCACCGGCGGCATGCTGCCGAAACTCAGCGCCTGCCGCGAAGCGCTCCTCAACGGCGTGAAGCGCGTCCGCATCCTGCCGGCGGCCGAAGCAGCCGTTCTCCCTGACCTTTGCAGTCAGCGCATTCCCCACGGCACGGAGGTCATGGTCGCATGAGCAACGCAGCGCTCGCTACGGAGCACCCAACGAAGAAAACCATGTCGAAACTCGATGAACTGAAGGCCGCAGAGGCGAAGCTGTTGCTCGGCACGTATGACCGCAATCCGGTTCTCTTTGTTCGCGGTGAGGGCGTGCACCTCATCGATGAGAACGGCGACCGCTACCTCGACCTGCTCAGCGGCATCGGGGTCAACGCGCTCGGCTACGCGCACCCGGCCATCGAATCGGCGATCGCCGAACAGAGCCGCAAGCTGATCCACGTCTCGAATCTCTTCTTCCACGAGGGACAGGCGGCGGTCGCGCTCCGTCTCACCGAAGCCACCGGCATGGACCGCGTCTTCTTCTGCAACAGCGGAACCGAGGCCAATGAGGCCGCCCTCAAGCTCGCCCGCGCCTACGCAAAGCTGAAACGCAGCGAAGGCCGGCATCTCGGAACGAAGTTTCTCGCGCTGGAGCACAGCTTCCACGGCCGGACCGTCGGAGCCGTCGCGGCTACCTGGAAGGACAAGTACCGCGAGCCCTTCGCGCCCGTAATGCCCGGCGTGGAATTCGTGAATTTCAACGATGTCGCCGACCTGAAGGCAAAGTTCTCCGACGAGGTCTGCGCCATCCTCATTGAGCCCATCCAGGGCGAAGGCGGCGTGCGTCCCGTCTCGCAGGAATTCTTCCAGGCCGCCCGCGAACTCACCCGCTCCACCGGCGCTCTGCTCATCGCCGACGAAATCCAGTGCGGCTTCGGACGCACCGGCAAGTGGTGCGCTTACCAGCATTACGGAATCCAGCCGGATTTGGTCACGCTGGCCAAGCCGCTGGCCGGAGGCATTCCGCTGGGCGTGATGCTCTGCAGCGAAGAAGCTTCCCGCGCCATCCACGCCGGCATGCACGGCACCACGTTCGGCGGCGGTCCGCTGGCCTGCGCTGTCGCGCTCGCCGTGATCTCCACCATCGAGCGCGAGCGCCTGCTCGAAGCCATCGCCGAGGTTGGCTCCTATTTTCAGCAGCAACTCGAAGCCCTCGCCCGGAAACACGCCGCAGCTGTCGAAGTCCGCGGCATGGGCCTGATGCTCGCGCTCGAGCTCGACTCCCCCGATCTGGCGAAGCAGGTGGTTGCGGAGATGATGAAGCGGCACATCCTCATCAATCGCACCGACGAAACGGTTCTGCGCTTCCTGCCGCCCTACATTTTGCAGAAGGAACACGTCGATGAGGCCATCGCGGCCCTCGACGCCATTTTGAGCGAGCAACCGGCCGTTGCAGCTGCCGCTCCGTCCACAGGAGGACAAAAAGTTGGCCAGTAAGCCCGCCATCCTTCAGGAAGTCGAACCCGGCATCCCGCACGAGTCGCTCGCGGGACGCGACCTCTGTTCCATCGCCGACCTCACCAGCAACGAGCTCGCCGCGATCCTGCAGCTCGCGCATGACGTCAAGCGCAACCCAGCCGCGTACCGCTGGGCGCTCGACGCGAAGCAGATGGTGATGTTTTTCGAAAAGGCCTCTCTGCGCACGCGCCTCACCTTCGAGACGGCGATCAACACCCTGGGCGGCTCCGCGGTCTTCGTCGATCAGACCCAGTCACCCCTGGGTGAGCGCGAGTCCATCTCCGACATCGCCCGCAACGTCGAGCGCTGGGTCTCAGTCATCGTCCTGCGCACCTACGCGCACGAAACCATCACCGAGATGGCGCAGTACGCCAGCGTCCCGGTGATCAACGCGCTCAGCGACCTCGAGCATCCCTGCCAGGCGATTGCCGACTTCATGACCCTCGAGGAGCGCTTCGGCAGCCTGCGCGGCTTCAACTTCACCTACGTCGGCGACGGCAACAACGTCTGCCACTCGCTCATGCTCACGGCCGCTCTGCTCGGCGCGCACTGCACCGTCGGCACGCCGAAGAACTATTCTCCCAAAGCCGACATCGTCGCCCAGGCGCGGGCCATCGCCAACGTCACCGGATCGAACATCGCGCTGGTCAACGATCCCGTTGCCGCCGTCAAAGACGCGAACGCCGTCTATACGGACATCTGCACCAGCATGGGCTTCGAGCACGAGGCCACCAAGCGCGCGCCCATCTTCAAGCCGTATCAGGTGAACGAAGCGCTCATGGCGCACGCCGCGCCCACCGCCGTCTTTATGCACTGTTTGCCCGCGCATCGCAACGCCGAGGTCACTGACGCGGTGCTCGACGGCCCGCAATCGGTCGTCTTCGATCAGGCGGAGAACCGCATGCACGCGCAAAAAGCGCTGCTGCTGATGCTGCTCGGCAAAGGAACGAAATGTCTGTAATTCTTGAAAGCCTGCCGGTCGGCCAAAAAGTCGGGATCGCGTTTTCCGGAGGCCTCGATACCAGCGCCGCGCTTCACTGGATGAAGCAGAAAGGCGCGCGGCCGTATGCCTATACGGCCAACCTCGGGCAGCCGGACGAAACCGACTACGATGCGATTCCTCGCAAGGCTCTCGAATACGGAGCGGAAAATGCCCGCCTGATCGACTGCCGCGGGCCTCTGGTGCGCGAAGGCATCGCCGCCCTGCAGTCCGGCGCCTTTCACATCTCCACCGCCGGCGTGACCTACTTCAACACCACGCCCATTGGACGCGCCGTCACCGGCACCATGCTGGTGAACGCGATGAAGGAGGATGGCGTCGATATCTGGGGCGACGGTTCCACATTCAAGGGCAACGACATCGAGCGCTTCTATCGCTATGGGCTGCTCGTGAACCCCGGCCTGAAGGTCTACAAGCCCTGGCTTGACCCGGCGTTCATCGACGAGCTCGGCGGCCGTGCGGAGATGTCGGCTTTCATGCAGAAGTCGGGCTTCGCGTACCGGATGTCCGCCGAGAAGGCCTACTCCACCGACTCCAATCTTCTCGGCGCTACGCACGAAGCGAAAGATCTGGAGCACCTTTCAACGAGCATCCGCATCGTCGATCCCATCATGGGCGTCGCCTTCTGGCGCGACGACGTCGATGTCAGACGCGAGGAGGTGACCGTCCGCTTCCAGGAGGGCTTTCCCGTCGCCCTCAACGGGCGAGACTTGCCCGATCCGGTCGAGCTGCTGCTCGAAGCCAACCGCATCGGCGGCCGCCACGGGCTCGGCATGAGCGACCAGATCGAGAATCGCATCATCGAGGCGAAGAGCCGCGGCATCTACGAGGCGCCCGGCCTGGCCCTGCTGTTCATCGCGTATGAGCGCCTCATCACCGGCATTCACAATGAGGACACGATCGAGCAGTACCGCGAGAACGGCCGCAAGCTGGGCCGGCTCCTCTATCAGGGACGCTGGTTCGATCCCCAGGCCATCATGCTGCGCGAGTCCGCACAGCGCTGGGTGGCCAGCGCCATCACCGGCACGGTCACGCTCGAACTGCGCCGCGGCAACGACTACTCGATCCTCAATACCGAATCGCCCAATCTCACGTTCCATCCTGAGCGGCTCAGCATGGAGAAGACCGACTCCGCCTTCTCCCCGCGGGACCGCATCGGCCAGCTCACCATGCGCAATCTCGACATCACTGACACGCGCGACAAGCTGCTGACGTACGCGCAAAGCGGACTGATCACGCTGAGCAAAGGTTCGGAAATGCCGCAACTCAAGAATGGGACCGGAAAGGGCGAATCAGGCTCATGACCGAACATGCCGCCAAAATGTGGTCCGGCCGTTTTCGCGAGCCGCTCGATCCGCAGTTCGAATCGTGGCAGCGGTCGCTCCCCTTTGACTGGCGTCTGCTCCCGCAGGAGATCGCAGCCAGCAAAGCGCATGCCGGCGCTCTGGCGGCCGCCGGTATTTTCACGGCAGCCGAAGCCAAGACCACATTGGCTGGGCTCGACCGCGTTCTGGCGCGCGTCGCCGGCCCTGACGCAGCGCAGCCGGCCTCGGCGCCTGCGGCCATCGCGAACTCGGCCGCCGAAGATATTCATCACTTCGTCGAGCTTGAGCTGACGAAGGAGATCGGCGAGCTTGCACTGAAGCTGCACACCGGCCGCAGCCGCAACGAGCAAATCGCCACCGACCTGCGCCTCTTCGTTCGCGACGCAATCGACACCTCCATCGCGCAGCTTGTTGCATGGGCCACTGCCCTGCTGGAACACGCCGACGAGGCCGAAGCGGCCGTCATGCCCTCGTACACGCACCTGCAGCGCGCCGAGCCGGTCCTGCTTGCGCACTGGCTCCTCGCCTATGTGGAGATGATTCTCCGCGACATCTCGCGCTTCGAGGATTGCCGCGCCCGTCTCAATTTCTGCCCGCTCGGTTCGGGAGCCATCGCCGGCGCAACGCTCGCGCTGGACCGCACCATCGCCGCCCGGGAACTGAAGTTCACTGCGCCCACGGCCAACAGCATGGACGCCACCAGCGATCGCGACTTCGCGCTCGAATTCGCGCAGGCTGCGTCCACTCTCGGTCTGCACATCTCGCGCTTTGCCGAAGAGATCACCCTCTACTCCACGGCCGAGTTCGCCCTGGTCGAGCTCCCCGAACCGTTTTCGACCGGCTCCAGCGCCATGCCGCAGAAGAAGAATCC
>DATGJK010000264.1:0-4182 GCA_035295245.1 Acidobacteriaceae bacterium | reverse complement strand
TTGCTCGCGCTGGTCGGGGCACGCCGGATCCGAACCGCCGTGGCCGTGTGCGCGGCGGGTCTTGCGCTGGCGGGCACTATGTTTGCCATTGGGCACCGGCTCCCAACGCCGACTGCATATCGCGAAGCCATCGATCTGCCGCAGCACACGTTTCTCTTCCTTGCCCGCTGGCACTGGTATGAAGTCCTCGGCCTGATTCTCCCCCTCGTGCTTTACGCGCTCGCGTTGCGGAGGCACCGCCCGAGTCGAATCGGCGCTCTGTGTCTTGCAGCCATTCTCGTGGGGATGACCAGTGTGCTGATCGCCACGTTGTTCGCGCCGCCCGGAGGCCCCTGGCTCCTGGTACCGCTGCAACCGCTGCGTGCGTTTCACCTGATCTACGCAGTGGGTGTGGTTCTCTGTGGAGGCGTGCTCTCTGCATTCTTCCAGCGCAGCCGCCTGCTCGCCTCGGCGGCCGTCGTGGTGCTCTTCGCCGGAATGGCACTTGCGGAACCAGCAGCCTGGCCGGGCTGCAACCGGATCGAGTGGCCAGGCGCCAGCGATTCCAGCCCGTACCAGCAGGCCTTTCTCTGGATCCGCGGCCACACGCCCCGGGATGCCGTCTTTGCCTTCGACCCGCAGTTCGTCTATTGGCCGGGAGAAGATGAACAGGGGTTCCGCGCTATGGCACAGCGCGATCATCTCGCCGACGACAAGGATGCCGGCATCGCTGTGGTGATCCCCACACTCGCATCGCGATGGGCAGCGCAGCGCAATGCCGCCTCTGCAATCGACGGCCTCTCCGATGCGCAGCGCCAGAGTGGGCTCTCTCCCTTTGGCATTAACTGGATTCTGCTTCCGCCCTCGGCGGCAACGAGCTTGTCGTGCCCCTTCCGCAACCGCGCCGTTCAGGTCTGCAAGCTGATGCGGCCATAGTTTCCGCACCGATCAACTCGGTCCATCCTCTTCGGTGGCCAAAAGCAAAAGGCCCGAGCCAAGCCCGGGCCCTTCTGTGCATTCACTGTTGCCTGTTCCCTGCTTTACTGCACTGTCAGGGCAATGCAGGTTGCGCCCGCGCAGCTCCCGTCGGAAGAAGTGGCCTGAGTGACGGCGGTTCCGTTCGAGGCGTAGGCGGCGATCACAACCGTGTAGTTCCCCGGACCGGTCCCAAAATTGGGCGACGGTTTGTAATGCAGATAGGAATACCGCTGATTGCACGCGGTCAGCCCCATGGAGCCTGCTGCCAGCAACAGCGCCAAACCGAGGATCTTCAGGCCGCCGAAATTCCTGCGCCGGATCGCGCCGATTCCCACGAGCGCCAGCACGCCAGGAATAACCACTGCGTAGGCAGCATGCGATCTGGCCAGGGGTTCAGCCCCGCGATTCGCGGTCGTGCCTGCGCCGGATCGCGCCGTGGTTGTGATCTGCAGCGAGCTGTTCGCCGTCCCATTCGCCGCCGGAGTGGCAACGACCGGTGTGAAATTGCAGTTCGATGCCCCCGGCAGCCCCGAACACGATAGGTTGACCGACTCAGAAAAGCTGTTCTGAGAAGTAATGGTCAACTCCACGGTTCCGTACTGCCCGGCTGTCAGCGTTACCGACGAAGGATTTGCCGTTACGGTGAACCCGGGAACTCCGCTGGTCGCATCCGGCACCACCGAGGCGCTGGCTGCGGAAGCCGCATAGGCGTCGGCGCCATGATAGACGGCGGTCACCGATCGAGCCCAGGACGGCGCATTCGTCAGATTCAGCGTAGCCCAGCCATCGTGAACAAAAACCGATCCCAGCGATCCCTTCGCCGTCTCGAAGCTGACCGAACCGTCCGAGACTGGCTGCCCCTGGACATCCATCACCTTCGCGCTCAGCGACAGCGTGCCGTCATTGTGTTCGGTGGAAAGCTGCGTGCGCGTGGCCTGCTGCGCCTGGGCGAGGCTCGGGAGGGCAACGAAAGAAGCGGAGGTAAGGATGCCAGTGAGGACGGCCAGCTGCACGCGCCCAGGTCTCGTGTACTTCCGGAACAGCGAAATCATTCGTTAGAAACTTCCTTCAGTCACCGTCGCGCCGGCCGATACAGCTCCCCTGCCGGGATGAACCAAATCGTCCTGCGCTGGAAAGCCTATTGTATCTGACAGGCTCCAGCCCTGCCGCATTGGACGTTCCCCTTGCCCGCAGGCGAGCAGCGCTTCCCCATTCGACTGCGATCCGAGTTAGCATTTCAGGTTGCGCATTCATCTTTTCGAGGCATCCGATGGCCACATCGCTCTCGCAGCGCCCGCAGCTCCAGTACCTCACCGCCGCACTCGACGATCTCAAACAGAAGGGGACGCACTTTCGCCTCCGGATCCTCGACGACGTGCAGGCGCCCGTCTGTACGTACGACGGACGTCGTGTGATCAACCTTGCGTCCAACAACTACCTCGGGCTGTGCAATCATCCGAAGCTGCGCGAAGCCGCCATCCAGGCGACGAAGGAGTACGGCGTCGGCTCCGGCGCGGTGCGGACCATCGCCGGCACCATGAAGATCCACATGGAGCTGGAAGAGAAGATCGCCCGCTTCAAAGACGTCGAAGCCTGTGTCGTCTTCCAGAGCGGATTCGCCGCCAACGCCGGCACCGTTTCCGCCATTCTCGGCAAAGAGGACTTCATCATCTCCGACGAGCTGAACCACGCCTCGATCATCGACGGCGCCCGGCTCTCCCGCGCGAAGATCAAGGTCTTCCGCCACAAAGACCTCGCCCATGCGGAAGAACTTCTCCGCGAAGTCCAGAACGAGCCCGGTCACAAGCTGCTCATCACCGACGGCGTCTTTTCCATGGATGGCGACATCGGCCCGGTCGACAAGCTCGCCGAACTCGCCGAAAAGTACGGCGCCATCATGATGGTCGACGACGCCCACGCCTCCGGGGTGCTGGGACGCAATGGGCGTGGCACCATTGACCACTTCCATTGCCATGGCCGCGTTGACGTTCAGGTCGGCACGCTGTCGAAGGCGATCGGAGCTCTCGGCGGGTACGTCTGCGGATCGAAAGACCTGATCGACTATCTCTACCACCGAGCGCGGCCGTTCCTGTTTTCGACCTCGCATCCGCCGTCCGTGGCCGCGACGTGCATGGCCGCCTTCGATCTGCTCGAGTCCGAACCCGAGCGCATCGATCGTCTGTGGAAGAACACTCGTTATTTCAAAGCGGAACTGGGCCGGCTGGGCTTTAACATCGGCGGAGTCAACACTCCCGCCAGCGAAACGCCCATCACGCCGACCATCGTCGGCGAGGGGCGCACCGCGATGGACTTCTCCCGGGCACTGTTCGAAGCGGGCGTCATGGCCACTGGCATCGCTTTCCCAACGGTCCCGGAAGGCAAAGCGCGCATCCGCACCATCATGACCAGCGAGCACACCCGCGAGCAACTGGATGAGGCTCTCGCGACGCTGGAGAAGACCGCAAAGAAACTCGGCATTCTCTCGTAAGAGCGCCGCAGTTTCACTGACAACTGAGAACTGAAACCCGACAACGACCAGCTACCGACGATTGGCTTTCCCTGCGTAGTACTGCTGCAGCGTAAAAAACGCCTTCTTCTTCTTGCCCTTGTCGGACACCAGGCCCTTGCGGTTGTAGTCATCCTGAATCCCGGTAAGCTGCCGCATCGGCGAGCGGAAGTCCATCAGCACCCAGGGGCTCATGCCCCGCAGGAAAGGCATGTTCGCGAACATCTTGAACTGCTGCCGGTAAACGAAATCCTCGTACTCCTCCGTGAACTTCTCCGTCTCCGGACCGTGCAGTCCGGCTTTCGCGCCCGCGCCAAATTCGCTCAGGATTACCGGCTTGCCCATTGGGTTCTCCCATGTATAGTCGGGAATCGTCTCAGCCGTCCCCATGTACCAGCCGATGTACTCGTTGTAGCCCAGCACGTCGAGGTCCTTGCCCAGCGGATCGTCCAGGACCGCATGCGTCCCGTGGAAGTGCGTCACGATGGCCGACGTGATCAGCCGGGTCGGATCCTGCTCGCGCGCCGCCTGGGCGAGCTGATGGATGAACTCATTGCGCTCGGGGCTCTCCGGCGTTTCGTTCGACATCGACCAGAGGATCACCGCGGCGTGGTTCTTGTCCCGCCGGATCATCTCCCACAGCTGATGCTTTGCCACATCCAGCGTGTGCGGATTCGTCCAGTCGATCCCCCAGTACACCGGAATTTCCGACCACACCA
>DATGJK010000263.1:0-6318 GCA_035295245.1 Acidobacteriaceae bacterium | reverse complement strand
ACACCACCTGCGCTCCCGTATACGGCAGCGCCGCATCGAGCCGCTGCCGCAGCCTCGCATCGCCTTCCAGCAGCGCCTCGATTTCCGCCCCATCACTGCCATACTCATCCGCTGCATTCGCCATCGCGCCGTGCAGCAGGGTCTTACTCGTCACACACGCTGCCGCTGCCAGCATCTTGTGCCGGATCGCGAAGTCCACCGTGTCCTGCGCCATCCGGCGGTACGTCGTCCACTTGCCGCCCGCAATCGTGATCAGCCCCGTCCCCGACATCTCGATCGTGTGTTCCCGCGACAGCTGCGAGGTCTTCGCGCTGTTTCCGTGCACCAGCGGCCGCAGTCCCGAAAAGACCGCCAGCACATCGCCACGCTCCACCCGCTTCTCCAGATAAGGAGCAATGTGCTCCAGCAGATAATCGATCTCCTCCTCCGTGTGTCCCGGCTCCGTCGCGCTCTCCGGCGCCGGAACATCCGTGGTCCCAATCACCACCCGCCCCTCCCACGGGATCGCGAAGATCACCCGCCCGTCGTTCGTCTTCGGCACAATCAGTGCCGTGCGCCCGCCCAGCACGCCCTCCTCGACAACAACGTGCGACCCGCGGCTCAGCGAGAGCAGCGGCGCAGTCCCCGGCGCATCCAGCGTCCGCACCGCGTCGCTGAAAATCCCCGCCGCGTTGATCACCACCCTCGCGCGCACTGTGACCTCCGCGGCCGACTCCACGTCGCGCACCACCGCGCCCGCCACTCTCCCGTTTTCCTGAATGAGCCGCTCGCAGCGCGCGTAATTGATCACCGTTGCGCCATGGTCGAGCGCCGTCCGCGCCAGCGCCAGCGCATATCGCGCATCATTGAACTGCCCGTCGTGGTAGAGCACGCCTCCCGCCAGACGCGCCGTCGCAATCCCCGGTATCCGCTCCGCAACCGCCGCACTCCCCAGGATCCGCGTCGGCCCCATCGTCGACTTGCCCGACAGCCAGTCGTACACCAGCAATCCGGCGCCGTAATACGGCAGCTCCATGCGGCGAAACGCCGGCAGCACAAACGGCAGAGGCCGCACCAGATGCGGCGCGACCCGCACCATCGTCGCCCGCTCCCGCAGCGCTTCGTAGACCAGGTGAAATTGCCCGCTGGCCAGATACCGCACTCCGCCATGCACCAGCTTGGTCGCCCGGCTCGACGTCGCCTGCGCAAAGTCCCCTGCCTCCACCAACGCCGTCGCGTACCCTCGCGTCGCCGCGTCCACCGCGATGCCCAGACCGGTGGCGCCGCCGCCGACGATCAGCACGTCAAAGCGGTCCTCAAGGGCGCGAAGCAGCGAGTTGCGGTCGGGCGTCATGCTTCGAGGCTAACGGGTCGGCGCAACGCGCTCGCTGAATCCAGCCAGCTTCGCCCGGTTCCGGGCTGGCAGGAAGGGATGAATCAGCAGCTGATACGCGGCTCCGCCCACCGCCCCTCCGATCAGCGGCCCTACAATCGGCACCCACCAATAGTTTTGTGGCGAAGGAAACGCCGCGCCTCCCCAACCCCAGGCAAAGCAGAACAGCCGCGGCCCCAGGTCGCGCGCCGGATTGATCGCCCAGGCCTCCAGGTACCCCATCGACGCCCCGATCAGCGCCACCAGGAACCCGATGATCAGCGCGCCGAAGTTCGCCCCCGGCGCCATCTCGTTGTACTGCTCCGTGATCGCGAAAATGCCGAAGATCAGAAACGACGTCAAAATAATCTGATCGCTGAAGGCGTGCAGCGGCGTAATCCCCAGCGCGGGATGCGTGAAGAAGACCCCCGCCCCCCCTCCTGCCGCCCGCGTCATGTGATTCAGCGCATTCCAGTTGTCGATCACCGGCTGGTAGAGCCGGTACACGATGCAGGCCCCCAGAAATCCTCCCGCCGTCTGCGCCAGGCAGTACGGCAGCACCTTCTTCCACGAGAACTTGCGATACATGGCCAGGGCCAGCGTCACCGCCGGGTTGGCATGGCACCCGCTGACCGCCCCCGTCGTGTAGATGGCGATCGTCACCGCCAGTCCCCAGGCAATGCACACTCCCCAGTAGGCGTGCTGGTAGGGGCTGGGATCGTACAGGCCGTACATGGCAGCCACCGAATCGCCAAACGCAATGATGATCAGCACTGCAACCGCTTCGGAAATCAGTTCCCCCGCAAATTCTCTTGTCATGCAGTCCTCGGAACCCGGTTTTGGTGCAGCTTAAGGAGCCATGCCATTATTACCCAAACGTGGGGCTGCTTCCGTCCCGGCATGGGGGTATGCTGATGGGGCATGGACCCCAATAATCCAGTGGTGCGCCTGTGCGCCGAGGGCATGGAACTGGAACGCGCGGGTCGCAAGGACGAGGCCGCGCGCGTCTTCGCCCAGGCCTGGGAGCAAGCCTCCGACGACTTCGAGCGGTGCGTCGCCGCCCATTATGTCGCCCGCGGACAGTCCAGTCCCGCCGAGAACCTCCGCTGGAACATGGTTTCTCTGGAGCACGCCGACCTTATCGAGGACGGGCGCGTCGACGGCTTCTACCCCTCGCTCTACCTCAACATCGGCTGGGCCCACGAGGACCTGGGCCATCGCGACGAGGCCCGCACCTGGTATGAACTCGCCGCCAGCCGCCTCGAGAGCCTGCCCGCCGGCTCCTATCGCGAAACCGTCCGCGACGGCATCGAGCGCGGGCTCAAGCGCGTCAGCGCCCACTCCGACGAACAATCCGCCGGCCGCAGCTAGAATTTCGGCGGGTGCCATTGCCATGTAGCGCACGGCTTCAGCCGTGCCTTTACGGCCGCAGCGAGCAGGGGCTTTAGCCCCTGAGGCGACCAAGTCTTGCAAGAATTCAAGCCCTGAGAGGGAACGGCCTCACCGCTTGAGGAGAAATCCGCCTTTGCCAGGTAAGGCACGGCTTCAGCCGTGCCTTTACGGCCGCCAGCGAAAAGGGGCTTCAGCCCCTGAGGGATGATTCCCCGATATCTCGACCCTACCGCTCGCTCAAATTCGGGCTAGCCGCGCTTCTCCATCTTCGCCCCGTGCTCCTCGAGCAGCTTCCGCAGAATCGACCGGTGGCACCGGTCCTCCCGCTCGCAATAGCACCCCACAGAAAAATCCGTCTGCTGCGACAGCGCCGCCAGCAGATCAAGCAGCCGCGATTCCTGCTTCATCTCGGCGCGATACTTCCGCTCGAACTGCTTCCACGCCTTCTCATCCAGATCCGAGTGCATCGCGAACCCGACCAGATCGGCGCTGGGCGAAAGCTCCGGCAGCCACACGTCGTAGAAGCCGCGCTTCGCAAATTCCGACTTGGGCACGCCCCGCGGAGGCCGCCGCACCGTTCCGATACGCAATCCCTCGCCCGACTTCCGCGGCCTCCCCAGCCGAACAACGCTGACAGCCATAACGCAACAGAGTACTGCAGCGGGCGGCGAAAGTCTGCGCATCGAGCGGCTATCCGGCCGCTCGTCCTTCCTGCCTGAGACGCTCGCGCCGCGAAGCATTCCTGAACACAGGCCGGCTTCATGAAGGGCAGACGGCCGCAGTTGCCGTTCGTCACTTCGACCTTGACCGGCTTCTGCATACCTGTCTACTCTAGGCATGTTTGTATCATGCCTTATGGAAAACGGTAACACTGCGTCACGCGATCTCTTCCCGGGTGCGCTGGAGATGATGATCCTCGAATCTCTCCGCCGCCAGCCCGCCCACGGCTATGCCCTGGTGCAGCACATCCAACAGCGCTCCCAAAATCTGCTTCAGGTCGAAGAAGGTTCGTTGTATCCGGCGCTGCAGCGGCTGCTCAAGGCGAAGATGGTCAAGGCGGAATGGACAGTCTCCTCCGCTACCAACCGCCGCGTCCGCGTCTACCAGATCACCAAATCCGGTCTGCAGCACCTGGAGCGGCAGAAATCGAGTTTCGATCGGATGCTCGAAGGCATCCAGATGGTGCTTGGGCCGGCGCGACGCGCCAGCAACACCTGAGGAGCTCTCCGGCATGAGCTGGCTTGAACGAACCTTCCGCCGCCGACGCCTCGAGGACGACCTCGCCGAGGAGTTGCAGGCGCATATCGAAGAGAGAACCGAGCAGATCATGCGTCTCGAGAACTTGTCGCGATCCGAGGCTCGCCAGGCCGCGCTGCGCGCCTTCGGCAACCCCACTCTGGTCCAGACGCGCAGTCGCGAAGTCTGGCAGTGGCCCCGGATTGAGGCTCTCCTTGTCGATCTCAAACTCGTCGCTCGCCGACTGTCGAGGTCCCCTGGCTTCGCCGTCACCGTTCTCCTGACCTTGTCGATCGGCATCGGCGCCAATACCGCCGTGTTCAGCGTCGTCGATAGCGTGCTCCTCAAGCCGCTTCCCTATCCGCGATCGGATCGGCTGGTCACGCTCTCGCTCCAGGCGCCGGGAGCCGCCGGGCTGACAAGTTTTCGCGACGGCCTGCTCCTCTCCCCATCCTTGTTTCTCACCTTCGCCGAGCACAATCGCGCCTTCCAGTCGCTTGGCGTATGGAGCGCAGGCACCGCGAACGTCACCGGTATCGGCCAGCCGGAAGAAGTTCACGTAATCACGGTAAGCAGCGGATTACTCGAGACCCTGGCAGTTCCGCCCCTAGCAGGTCGTTGGCTAAACGCAAACGATCAAAAACCGGGCGCGAGCAAGAGCCTGATGATCGGTTACGGCTTCTGGCAGCGTCAATTCGGCGGTCAACGCAGCGTCATCGGGCAGACCATCCGAGTAGACTCGCAGTCCTGGCAAATTGTCGGAATCATGCCGCGCGGGTTCAAAGTGGTTGATTCCGGCTTCGACGTCTTAAGGCCCGCACCGGCAGCCTTCGATCCGCGCCATCAGATCATGGAAGGATTTGCCTGGAATGGCGTGGGGCGCCTGAAAGACGGCGTCACCATCGGACAGGCCGATGCCGACATCACGAGCCTCATTCCCGTCTGGATGGATTCCTGGTCGGATGGCCCCCGCAGCAATTCGCACTTCTTTGAAACCTGGCGCATCACGGGGGCGCTCAAGCCGCTCAAGCAGCAGGTCATTGGCAGCATCGGCAACGTGCTCTGGCTGGTGATGGGCACGATTGGCATCGTCATGCTGATCGTCTGCACCAATGTGGCCAACCTGCTGCTCGTGCGCGCCGACTCCCGGCAGCAGGAGCTGGCCGTGCGGGCGGCGCTGGGCGCCGGCCGCGGCCGCATCGCTCGTGAACTGCTCATCGAGAGTCTTGCGCTCGGAGCAGTCGGCGGAGCCGCGGGCATCGCTGTGGCCGGAGCGGCGCTGCGGCTGCTCTCGGCCATCGGCCCTGCGAACCTGCCCCGCCTGAGTGAGATTTCGCTCAGCCTCGAGTCATTGTGCTTCACCGCCGGGCTGGCGATTCTTTCCGGGCTCTTCTTCGGATCGATCGTATCGCTCAGGTACTCGCGCGTCGGCCCCGGCCCAGCTCTGCGCGGATCGACCCGTACTGCAACCGCGGGACGTGAGCGCCATCGTTCGCAAAACGTGCTGGTCATCGCACAGGTGGCCATGGCCCTCGTTTTGCTCGTCTGTGCCGGATTGATGATCCGCAGCTTTGCCGCGCTGCTCCACACGCAGCCGGGTTATTCAGACCCGCAGCATCTCCAGACCATGCGGGTTGCAATTCTGCCGTCGATTATCCCCGATCCGGTAGCCGTGACCCACGCGCAAAATGAGATCGCCGACAAGCTTGCCCAACTCCCCGGCGTCTCCTCCGTGGGATATGCGGCGGACGTGCCGATGGATGGCCTCGAGCCCAACTGGAACAGCATCTTCGTCCAGGGCCGGGATCCGTGGAGCGCCAAGAGCACACTCCCCATGCGCCTCTTCAACTACACCTCGCCCAACTATTTCCATACCATGGGTTCCCGCTTGATCGCAGGCCGTGAGTTCACGTGGGACGATGTCTACAATCAGCGGCCGGTCGGTATTATTTCGGCAAATCTCGCGCGCGAACTTTTCGGCTCGGCGCAGGCCGCCATCGGCAAGCAGATCACCTATTTCCAACCCATGCCGTGGCACCAAATCATCGGCGTAGTTGAGGACGCGCGGCACAACGGAGTGGACGCCCCGGCGCCGGCCATCGTCTATTGGCCGACCATGTCGCCGAATCTCTACGGCCCGGAGCCTCTCGACGCCGTGCGCGGAGTGATCTTCGTTGTGCGCAGCCGGCGCGCGGGATCGGAGAGCCTCACGCAGGAGATGCAGCAGGCCGTCTGGCAAATCAATGGCGAGCTGCCCGTCAGCGGCCTTCGCACCATGCAGGAACTCGCCTCCAGGTCCCTGGCGCGAACTTCGTTCACGCTCACTAAGCTCGGCATCG
>DATGJK010000262.1:0-2349 GCA_035295245.1 Acidobacteriaceae bacterium | reverse complement strand
ACCTGGTCCTGATACTGGGCGAGATACCACGGCGCAAAGGGTCCCTTGCGCAGATAGACGTTGAAGTGGTTCAGCCAGAAGTCGGTCATTACCGCTTCCAGCTGGCGCTCGCTGTAAATATCACGCAGCAGGCGCGTCACGAGCACTTCGCCGCCGACGACCAGCTGCGGATTGATCAGCGCAAAAACAGTTTCGCGCTGGACTGGATTCAGATCTGCAAAGAGCGCAACGCGCTCCGGCCGTTTCAGATGCTGCAGGAAATCCCGAAATTGGCCGGGCTGCAGGGCCACCAGCGCATTCACGCGCTGGTCGGGAGACAGATTCAGAATGCGCGCCGCGTCGACATCCGTGACGGCCGTATTCGCGCCACTCTGCATGCTGGGCGCGGGCTGCATCTCATTTTCGGCCGCATTCCCCGGCTCCATCATGCCTGCCGACTGAGGGGGAGACACTGAGTTCTGCGCCATCTGAATCGGCTCTACGCCGCGGGCCGGAACCGCCGTCGCATTCTGCTGCGCGACCGCCTGTTTTCCCTGCTCGGCCTGCTTTGCCTGCCGCTCGCGGAGCTGGAAGATCTGGTTGCGGTAGATGGCGCGCTCGACGGGATTGCCGGGGAGCGACAGCCGTCCGCGTTCCGCCGCGCGGATCATCCCTGGCGAGGGAAACCGCTCCACCATTTCGTGCAGGCTCAGCCGCATCGCCGGATAGGCGCTTAGACGCGCCTCGAGCGCCGAGTTGTCGATCTTCGAGGGATTGAGCTGCTGGTCGATCCACTGCTGCAGGCCCATTTTCTCCACGGCCTGTACATCGCCCGGCCGCGCGCCAAAGGTCAGCCGGTTCAGGGCCTGCAGCACGCGCTGATCCTGCGTCAACGGCGAGGCATCGGCGGCAATCTTCTGCTGCTTGCCCTTCTTGTGACCGAACGCGAAAGCGTCTCCGGACGGCAACGCCATCAGAAGAGCCATGACCAGTGCTAAACCGCGGGAGAGTGTGGGCATAGGAAAAGTCTGTCCCTGTGGGTAGGACCCGTGCAAGAGACGAAAGTCGCGCCCACCGAGACGCACTTTGGCCGGGAGATCGCCTTCGCGGAAGGTGCGGAAGCCCTGGTTCCGGCCCTGTTCCCTGTTGCCTACTGCCTGTTATTTCAATCCTCGCGCAGCAGGATGATCGGATCGATGGCCAGGGCGTGCCGGGCGGGAATCCACGAGGCGAGCAGCCCCAGGCCGAGCATCGCCACCACGACGCCGCCCAGCACCAGCGGATCCTTCGGAGTCGCCTGATAGACGATGTACGAGAGCAGCCTGGTCGCGAGCACGCCAAGCAGGATACCCGCCACCGAGCCCAGCGCGAGCAGCCGGAAAGCCCGTCCCAGCGCGGCCCGCAGTACATGCTGTTTCTCGGCGCCGAGGGCTACGCGGATCCCCAGTTCGCGGAAGCGCTTGCTGACCACGTAAGAGGCCATGCCGAAGATGCCCGTGACGGCGAGCATCGCTCCGAGCAAGCCGAGCACACCCAGCGATACGGTTGCTACATGTGCCGGGAACAGCACCCAATTCAGTTCCCGATCCCACGTTTCAATCTCCACCGGCAGTCCCGGAGCGATCCCCCGGAGAGTCTCGCGAAGCGCCGCGGCCGTCTCTTCGGTATCCCGCTCGGAGCGCACGACCAGCCATGTGTTCCCGCCGTTCTGCTGCAGGAAAGAGTAGAACATCGCAGGCTGCTGATCTTCCGTTAGGCTCTCGTACTTGCCGTTCTCGATGATGCCCACCACCTGCACGCGTGTACCCTGCCAGATCTTGTAGTAATGGCCGAGCGCTTTTTCCACGGATCCGAACATCTTTCGTGCGAACTCCCGATTCACCACGGCCACCAGCGGCGTTCCCTTGGCGTCGTGCAGCGTAAACGTCCGGCCCGCGAGCATCGTTGTCTCGGCCGCGTTGAAGTAATCTGGCGAGACGTTGAACTGCTGTGCGTCGGCGCGGCAGTTCGGGCCACGGAAATCCGTGTCGCTGTCGTAGAACACGCATGAATCGTTGCCGCCGACGCTGAGAGGCAACCGGTCGGCATATCCGACGGCTTTGACGCCGGGGATGGCCGCTACCGACTTCAGCATTTTCTGCTCCACTACGTGTTGGTCGTCCCCGGTGATCCCGGCCATGGCCAAATCGGACTTGGCCAGCACTGCGTTTCGCGGTTCAAATCCGAAATTGCTGTGCAGGCTGCGGACGAGGCCGCGCACCGCGACCAGCGAGGCTGTCACCAGCACGGCGCACACGGCGATTTGCAGGACCAGCAGCATGTCGCGAACCGTCACTCGCCGCATGCCGGTCATCGCCGCTCCGCCGGAGC
>DATGJK010000261.1:0-2847 GCA_035295245.1 Acidobacteriaceae bacterium | reverse complement strand
GAGCGTGCTGGAGCTGTCGTCGCGGTATCCGCAGGAAGGCGGGCTGTACGTCTGGGTGCGCGAGGCGTTCGGGGACTTCGCGGCGTTTCTGGCAGCGTGGACGTACTGGATGTCGAACCTGCCGTATTTTGCGTCGATCCTGTACTTCGGCGCGGGAGCGATGCTGTTTGCTGCGGGCGCGAGGGGGCGGGCGCTTGCGGCGAGTCCGGCGTACTTCATGTCGTTCGCGGTGATCTGGCTGGCGATTATCACGGTAGTGAATATTCGCGGGCTGGACGCGGGCAAGTGGCTGAACAACGTTTGCTCGACGGGAGCGTGGCTGTCGGTGGCGGGGCTGGTGGCACTGGCTGCGGTTTCGGCGTGGCGATTTGGGCCGGCGACGAGGTTCACGGCGGCGGCGTTTGTGCCGCATCCATCGTGGAAGAATGCGGTGTTCTGGTCGACGATTTTCTTTGCTTACAGCGGGTGCGAGACGGGATCGTTCATGGGGGACGAGATCGAGGAGCCGCGGCGGACGATTCCGCGGGCTCTGCTGCTGAGCGGCGTGGTGCTGGGGCTGAGCTATCTGCTGGGGACGGCATCGCTGCTGGTGGCGCTGCCGGCGTCGCAGGTCTCGGGCGTGGACGGATTTATGAGGGGCACGGAGTCGCTGTGCGCGCATCTCGGGCTGCCGTGGATGGTGGTAGCGGCGATGGCGGCGCTGCTGGCGATGAATGCGATTGGGGGCGCGGCTGCGTATTTGTCGTCGACGTCGCGGCTGCCGTTTGTGGCGGGGATCGACTGGTATCTGCCGCCGGTGTTTGGGCGGGTGCATGCGCGGTTTCGAACGCCGTGGGTGGCGATTGGGATCTATGGCCTGGCGGGGATGGCGGTGGCAGCGCTGGGGCAGGCGGGAACCACGGTGCGCGGTGCCTATGACGTGCTGGTGAGCATGAGCGTGGTGACGACGTTTCTGCCGTTTCTGGCGCTGTTTGCGGCGATGGCGCGGGTGCAGAGCCGGCCGGCTCCGGCGGGAACGCGGCGTGTTCCGGGCGGGAAGGTGGTGGCGCTGGGGCTGGCGGGCGTGGGATTCGTATCCACGCTGGCGACGATTGTGCTGTCGGCGATTCCTGCTGAAGAGGAGCCGAATAAGCCGTTGGCGCTGGAGAAGGTATTGATTTCGACGGCGGTGCTGCTGGTGGCGGGTGTGATCGTCTTCGCGGTGGCGCGGCAGAAACGGCGGGCTCTGGCGGCGACGGGCGGCGGCCTCGGGATCGGCCTCAGCGGCTGAAGCCGCTGCGCTCCGGATGGGCGCAGTGTGCGACCTGAAGGTCGCACCTACCTGGTGCACCTGCCTGGTGTGCTTGGTGTCCTGCCTGGTGTGCCTACCAGATGTGAGGAACGCCTATACGAACGGCTGACGCCAGATCGGCGCGCGACAAGTCTCGGCAAAACTGGGTTCAGAGGTTAAGATAGGGAGCCATGCACCTCCCCCCAGGTTCCATGCAGCCCTTCGGTGTCACCATTGTTTTCTTGACAAGCTTGCCTCTGGTGCTGCACGAATCGTCAGAACTGCGCCATGTCCGCCGATAGCCAGGTTCGCATTGTTCCCGCCTCTGCCGCGCAACCCGCGGTCCGCATTTTCGATCAGCCCGGTGCGATGGAGTCGCTGCTGCATCTCGAACAATCGGGGCTGTTCGGCACATTTGAATTCGACATCGTTGCGAGCACGCTTTCCTGCTCGGCCGAGATGGTACGGCGGCATGGGCTCGATGCGGCCGATGCCAGTCTCACGTTCAACGAACTCTGGGAGCGCATTCTGCCGGGCGACCGGGAGCGGGTGCGGGCCGCCGCGATCGGAGGAGCGAGCGTGGGGCAGTTTTCCGTCGCGTACCGGGTGCAGGCTCCGGGCGAGGCGGTGCGCTGGATGCAGGCCTGGGCTCATCTGCAAAAGACAGCCGACGGGCTGCCGCTGCGCTGGACGGGCATCGTGCTGGACGCGTCGGCGTCGGTGATTGCAGAAACACTGCAGCACGAATCGCGCGATCAGGTGGTCGAGCTGGTGGAGTCGATTGCCGAGTCTTTCATTGCGTTCGACCGCGAATTTGGCATCACGTATGTGAACCAGCGGGTCTGCGAGAAGACGGGGAAGCGGCGCGAAGAGCTGATCGGCAGGAATCTGTGGGAGACGTTTCCCGACGCGGCGGCCAGCGAGTTCTACGCAGGATATCAGCGGGTGGCGCGGGAGCGCGTGCGGCACAGCTTTCTGGTTTCGTACACGCAGCCGGACGGATCGCATGCGTGGTTTGAGGCGCATGCATTTCCTACGGCAGAGGGGATCGCGGCGCTCATCCGCGATGTGACGGAGCTGAAGACAGCGCGCGAGGCGCTGGAGGCGAGCGAAGAGCGCTTCCGCCGGGCGCAGCAGGCGGCGAACATCGGCGCGTTCGAGTGGAACCTGATGACGAATGAGCTGACCTGGGCGGCCAAGGTCCCGACATTCACCGACGTTGCCGACAGCGACGATTTCAGCGGCTACCTGCGCTATGTGGATGAGGCCGACCGCTCCGCGATCTTTGCGACGATCGCGCGCATCCTGAGCGGAGGGCAGCACTTTGTCGAGGTGCGCGTGCATCCGCCGGATGGGCGGGTGCTGTGGTTCTATTTCCGGGCCGAAGCGGTGTTTGACGAGACAGGCAGGCCGCTGCGCGTGTACGGGATCGCGATGGATGTGACGGAGCGCAAGAAAGCCGAAGAGGCGCTGCGTAACTCAGAGAAGATTGCCGCCACGGGCAAGCTCGCGGCGACCATCGCGCATGAGATCAACAATCCGCTTGCGGGAGTGACGAATCTTGTCTTCCTCGCGAA
>DATGJK010000260.1:0-3896 GCA_035295245.1 Acidobacteriaceae bacterium | reverse complement strand
TCAACTGGGAGAAGCTGGAACGCACGGCGAAACTGTCCCCGCGTACGGAAAAGATCGCGGCTGGGCAGTAGCCCTACGTGCCGAGCAGACGGTTGACGCGTTCGATCAGCCCCTGGGCGTCAAAGGGCGCCCGTACCTTGGCATCATTGTCGAAGTAAACATACACATCGCGCGTCGCTCGTTTCGGCGGGCGCGAGGAGCAGGCGTATTGGCCGTCGGCAGGTTGGCCGCCTTTGGCCCAGGCGGCGACGCGTGCGGCCCAGGTGTCGAGCGCGGGTGGATCATACCCGCTGGCGTAGAGCTGCTCGGAGCCGTGGAGGCGAACATAGACAAAATCCGCGGTGACATCCATGAGCAGGGGCCAGTCCACCGTATCGGCGCAGACCAGCGCAATGCGATGGCGGCGGAGGAGACGGATGAAATCCGAACACACGAAGGCGGGATGGCGGATCTCGATGGCGTGGCGGATGCGCTGATTCGTACGCGGCTCGACGAACGCTCGCCCCTTCAGGCGGGCATCGTGTTCGGCGGCCAGCACGGCGGCCTCCTCGCTCGTGCGGGGCAGCAGCTGAAAGAATTCCTCGAGAACCTCGCTGCGAAACGAAAAATTGGGCGGAAACTGCCAGAGCAGCGGGCCAAGCTTCTCTTCGAGCTTCAGCAAGCCGGAGGCGAAGAAATTTGCAAGCGGCGTGCGGATGTCGCGCAGCTTTTTCATGTGCGTGATGAAGCGGGATCCCTTGATCGCAAAGACGAAGCCGTCCGGTGTTGCCGCCGCCCATTTTTCGTAGCTGGACGGCCGCTGGAGCGAATAGAAGCTGCCGTTGATCTCGATGGTCGGGAAGTGTCCCGCGGCGAATGATAGTTCGCTGCGATGCGGGAGCTTCTTCGGGTAGAAGACGCCACGCCATCCTTTGTAGTTCCAGCCGGAGATGCCGATGCGCACGGCGCCGTGCTGCTTCACGGTGGAATGGAGTCACGCGGCGGGCGGCATGGTTGTCCGGCAGTGCGCGGAAGGCATGTTGAAGCCGGTGTTGGCAGCCGGATTCGTCACGGAAAGGCCGGACCGATAGAATCAGACAACAAGCATTTATCCAAGAGCAAGGTGTTCTGATTGACTGCATCGAGCCTGGCCAGTATGGCGAGTTTGTCCGGCGCGCGGAAAGCGCCGACGTTTCAGGAACTGCTGCTGCGGCTGCAGGCCTTTTGGGCGGAGCGCGGCTGCGTGCTCGCTCAGCCCTATGACATGGAAGTAGGCGCGGGAACCATGTCGCCAGACACCTTTTTGCGGGTGCTCGGCCCTGACCCGGTGGCGATCGCTTATACGCAGCCGTCGCGGCGTCCCGCGGACGGACGATACGGAGAGAATCCGAACCGGCTCTACAAGCACCTGCAGCTGCAGGTGATCCTGAAGCCACCGCCGGACGATATCCAGGAGGTTTATCTCAAGTCGCTGGAGGCGATCGGGATCAGCCTGCACGAGCACGATATCAAGTTCGAAGAAGACAACTGGGAGTGGCCGGTTGGCGGCGCGTGGGGGGTGGGCTGGCAGGTGATGCTCGACGGGCTGGAAATTACACAGTTCACGTATTTTCAGCAGTGCGGCGGCATGGATCTGGATCCGATCTCCGGGGAGATCACGTACGGTCTGGAGCGGATTGCGGCCTTTCTGCAGGACGTGGAATCGATCTACGAGGTGGTGTGGGCGAGGGATCCGAAGACCGGGCGCGAAGTGAAATACGGGGAAATTCGACTGCAGGAGGAACTCCAGCTTTCGGTTTACAGCTTCGAAGCGGCGGACGTTGGGAAACTATGGGAGCATCTGCGGCTTTACGAGTCGGAATGCCAGGCGCTACTGGATTCGTTTCAGCAGAACTTCAAGGCGGAGAAGAAGAGCGAGCGCCACGAGAAGATCCACGGACGGCTGGTGCACGAGGGGGCTATACCGCCGGACGAGGATGTGCGGAAGTCATTGCGGCGCTTCCCTCTTCTGGGCGCGTATGAGCTGTGTCTGAAGTGCTCGCACCTGTTTAATCTGCTGGACGCGCGCGGGGCGATTTCGGTGACCGAGCGGGTGGCGCTGATGGCGCGGATTCGCAACATGGTAGTCGGCGTTGCGAAGGCGTATGCGGCACAGAAACTGGGAGCGGGGGCCGCATAACGATGCTGAACTTTTTGTTCGAAGTGGGGATGGAAGAAATTCCGGCACGCATGCTCGCGCCGGCCCAGGCGGAGTTCGCCCGACGCGTGGTGGATTTGCTGAAGCGCGAGCGGCTGCTGGGCGCCGAGAACGAGGTGCGCAGTTATTCGACGCCGCGCCGCCTGGCCGTGCAGGTGAACGGCGTCCTGGGACGTCAACCGGATGCGAGCGAGGAGATGACGGGACCGGCTTGGTCCGTGGCTTTCAAAAACGAGCAACCGACGGCGGCCGCGCAGGCTTTTGCGCGCAAAGCGGGAGTGGATGTCAGCGCGCTGAAAAAGATAAATGTGCCGAAAGGCGAGTATGTCGGCGCTACTGCCGTACGCAAGGGCCGCGAGGCGCGAGAAGTACTGGGCGAGATGCTGGCGGCGGAACTGGCAGCGCTTTACTGGCCGAAGAACATGTACTGGCGTCCGGAAAAGCCGGAGCGCTTCGTGCGGCCGGTTCGGTGGATTCTGGCGCTGTTGGGACAAGTTGTCGTTCCCATGGAGTTCGGGGGCGTAAAGGCCTCAAACCAGACCTACGGACACAGGATCCTGTACGGCAAAGAGCCGATCACGATCAGCCATCCCGAAGAGTACGTGAAGGCGCTGCAGGCAGCGAAGGTCATCGCCGACGTGGAGTTCCGGCGTCATCGCATCCGCAAGGCGCTCGACGATGCGCGATCTGTTGTTTCCGGGGCTCGATGGCGTGAAGACACTGCGCTGGTGGATACGGTCACCCACCTGACGGAATGGCCCTCGGCCGTGCTGGGGCGATTCGACCGCGAATATTTGCGGCTACCTGAGGAAGTGCTGGTGACGGTGATGCGCGACCACCAGAAATATTTCGCGATGGAAGATGCGAAGGCCAGGCTGGCGGCGTACTTTCTGACCGTGCTCAACACCGAACCGGACGAACAGGGAGCGGCGGTGATCCGGCACGGGAACGAACGCGTGCTGCGGGCGCGCTTCAACGACGCGCAGTTCTTCTGGAACGTCGACCAGAAGGTGAAGCTCGAAGGCCGCGTCGAGATGCTGAAGTCGGTCACGTTTCATAAAGAGCTTGGCAGTTACTGGGATAAAACCAGGGCAAATCTGAAAACTGCGGAACGAATCGCGACGGTGCTGAGCAAGCGCGGGACGCAGATGGACGAGGCGGCGCTGCAGCAGGCGACCGGGTTGGCGAAGACGGACCTGACGACCGAACTGGTGAAGGAGTTCACCGAATTGCAGGGCATCGTGGGCGGCCTGTATGCGCGGGCGCAAGGGCAGGCGGAAGCTGTGGCGCAGGCGATCTATTGGCAATACTCGCCAGGCGCCGTGGAGGATCCCATTCCGCCGACGATCGAAGGCCAGGTGCTGGGGATTGCGGATCGGATTCAGACAATTGTGGCGATGTTTGGGATCGGGCTGGAGCCGACAGGCTCGAAGGATCCGTATGCGCTGCGGCGGGCGGCGAACGCGATCGTGAAAATTCTGGCCGAGACGGGATTGCCACTGATGATTTCAGACCTGCTGGCGAGCGCGCCGGACACGATCAGCGCGGCGACGCGGGAGAAGCTAACCGCCTTTTTCCGTGAGCGGCTGGAGTTCTGGCTGCGCGAGGTGCGCGGTTTTGCCTATGACGTGGTGAACGCGGTGCTGGCTGCGGGCACGGACGATGTCCGGGACGCGATTGCGCGGGCCGAGGCTCTGGCGGAAGTGCGTGGGTCGGAAGA
>DATGJK010000259.1:0-11349 GCA_035295245.1 Acidobacteriaceae bacterium | reverse complement strand
GCAGAAACAGGGGAGGGGCCGGAGGTTGTGAGCAAAGAGGGTTCAGGCATCAGAGTCGTGGGGGTCGCTGCAGGAGTGGAGTTCACTTCATGGTAACACTCCGCTCCCTCGATTCTTCCATCGCCGCCGCGCACAGACGCTGCGAACAGTGCCGTAATACTACGTATGACCTCGCCGTCCCTTGACATCTTCCCCGCCAGCAAGCAAACTTCGCCTACAGGCAAACTCCCCCCTGGATTTTCGCCCCATGAGGGGGAGCGAGGGAATCGGATTTGACAGGACAGCCGGAGCGACGTCGCGTCACCTATACGCTGGATTCCTCGCTGGACAGCGTCAATAAAGTTGAAGAGGCCGCCGAGCAATTGGCCCGCAAAGCAGGTGTGGACGAAGACGAAATCTTCCGGATCTCCATGGCGGTGCGGGAAGCCGCGGTCAATGCAGTGCTCCACGGCAATGCCTACGACCCGGAAAAGCGCATGACCGCTTCCTTCGAGTTCACCGGGGCATCGCTGGTCATCCGCATCGCCGACGAGGGCAAGGGCCTCGATCCGGCGACCCTGCCCGACCCCCTCGCCCCGGAGAACTTGCTGCGCGGCTCAGGTCGCGGTATCTTCCTCATTCGCTCCTTTATGGATGAGGTACACTTCAGGCAACTGCATCCCGGAACCGAGCTGACGCTGATCAAACACCTCGGAACCGCTCCAACCGGCGCCTAATAGAACTGCCGCAGTTTCAGTTTCCAAGGAGGAATTCTCGTGAGCATGAAAATCAGTACCCGTCAGGTGGACGGCGTAACCATTCTCGATCTGGGCGGACGGATTACCCTCGGCGAGGGCAGCGTGCAGTTGCGTGATTCGGTCCGGGACCTGCTCTCCAAGGGTCAAAAGAAGATCCTGCTGAACCTCGGCGAGGTCAACTATATCGACAGCTCCGGCATCGGCGAACTGGTCAGCGCCTACACCACCGTGCGCAACCAGGGCGGCGAGCTCAAGCTGCTGAACCTCACCCGCAAGGTCCACGACCTGCTGCAGATCACCAAGCTTTACACCGTCTTCGACATCAAGGACGACGAGGCCAGCGCCATCGCCGCCTACGCCCGCGCTTAAACGCGTTTCTCCCGCGCACAACCGAGTTCTCTCCGAACGAAAGGGCTGCCCGCCAGGGCAGCCCTTCGACGTTGCAGGATCACTGCGCCAGCCCGCGATCCTTCAGCATCGCGCCGATTTCCGGCGCGCGCCCCCGCCAGTCGGCGTACATCTTGTTCAAATCCTCCGTGTATCCCCGCGAAAGCACCATCCGCCGGAAGCGGTCGCCGTTGGCGCGGGTCAGGCCGCCGTGCTCCTCGAACCACTGATACGCGTCGTCATCCAGCATTTCCGTCCACTGGTAAGCGTAGTAGCCCGCCGCGTACCCGTTCGCCCAGATGTGCAGGAAATAGCTGGACCGGTACCGCGGCGGCACCGTGGCGAGGTCCACATGCGATTTCGCCAGCGCCGCCTTCTCGAAAGCATCCACATCCTGCTGCGGCGTGCCCGGCGCCAGCGTGTGCCACTGCATGTCCAGCATCGAGGCCGCCAGCAGCTCCGTCAGGCCGTATCCCTGATTGAATTTCTCCGATTTGCGGATCTTTGCGGCCAGCTCGGCGGGCATCGGCTCGCCGGTCTTGTAGTGCTTTGCGTAGTGCTGGAAGACCTCCGGGTAGGTCGCCCAGTGCTCATTGAACTGCGACGGGAACTCCACGAAATCGCGCGGCACGCTTGTCCCTGAAAGCGTCGGATACTCCACCTGGCTCAGCATGCCGTGCAGCGCATGCCCAAATTCATGGAACATCGTTTGCACGTCATCGGACGTGATCAGCGCCGGCTGGCCCGGAGCCGGCTTCTGGAAATTGGCCACGTTATAGACCACCGGCACATTCCCGAGCAGCCGGCTCTGGTCCACGAAGCTGTCCATCCAGGCGCCGCCATTCTTATTGTCGCGCTTGAAGTAGTCGCAATAGAACAGGGCCAGCGGCTTGCCATCTGCGTCGTGCACCTCGAAAACCCGCACGTCCGGCTGCCAGACAGGAATGTCCTTCCGCTCCGTGAAGCTCAGCCCATAGAGCTGGTGCGCGGCATAGAAGACGCCGTTCTCCAGCACGTTGTTGATTTCGAAGTAGGGCTTCACCTGCGACTCGTCGATGTCGTACTTCGCCTTGCGCACCTGCTCTGCATAAAAATCCCAATCCCAGGGCTGCAGCTGGAAGCCTCCGTGCTGCGCATCGATCACCGCCTGAATGTCTTTCGCCTCATCCTGCGCCTTCGCTGTTGCCGGCGGAATCAGCTCGTTCAGGAAGCGGAACACCGCGTCCGGCGTCTTCGCCATCTGGTTCTCGAGCACCCACGCCGCGTAGTTCGAGAACCCCAGCAGCTGCGCCTTTTCCGCGCGCAGCTCTGCCAGCCGCGCAATCACCGGCCGCAAATCGTGATCCGGCCTTTCGCTGCGCGTCCAGCTGTTGTCGAAGATCTGCCTGCGCGTCTCGCGATTGCTCAGATCCGTGAAGACCGGTTGCTGCGTCGTGTTTTGCAGCGGAATCACGTACCCCGCCGTCTTGCGCTCTTCGGCCGTCCTGGCCGCCGCCTTCATCTCCGCATCGCTCAGCCCCGCCAGCGCGGCGCGATCCGTCGTGCTGTACGCACCGGCTTTCGCAGCCGCCAGCAGCCCGCGCGTGAAGGCATCTTCCAGCTTCGAAGCCTCTTCGTTCAGCTTCTTCAGCTTCTCCTTATCGGCATCGCTGAGGGACGCCCCTGCGTGGATGAAGTGGTCGTACACCACCTCGACCAGGCGCTCGCTCTCCGGATTCAGATGCAGCGTGGCGCGCTCCTCATACACGGCCTTCACCCGGGCGAAGAGCTTCGTGTTCAGATAGATCGAATCCGAATGCGCGGCGAGCTTCGGCGCTTCCTCCGTCTGCACGTCTTCGAGATACGGATTCGTGTTCGCGCCGGTCACCGCGTTGAAGGCAGCCATGGCGCGCTGCAGCAGCCGGCCCGTTCTCTCCATCGCGACGAAGGTGTTCTGAAACGTCGGCGCCGCCGGGTCATCCGCGATCGCCGCGATCTCCTTCTTCTGCTCGGCCATGCCCGCCTCAATGGCCGGCTGATAATCCGCGTCTCTGATCTTGTCGAAGGGCGGCGCATGAAACGGCAGCGCGCTCTCCGAGTAGAACGGATTCTGCGGCCCGAAGGCCTCAACGTGATTCGGATGGCTCTGTGCAATTGCTGGCGATGTCGTCATGAGAAATGCGCTCGCGCCCGTCAGGCACGCGGAATACAGGATATTTCGAAGCAAGGCAGCCCCCAGGGTGAAGCTGCATTCTACCGAATGGCTTCCTCCCTGAGCACATTACTAGCGCTGCAGCAAGTCAACCGGCGCGTCCGCGTCCGTCGCGCGAAAATACTTTGCCAGGCTCGGATGCGTGCGCCGCACCGCCAGATACATCTCCCACGCGACCCGCCGGTAGGAGAAGTGTCCCTGCGGCGCGGAGCGCAGCTCAGAGATGTACAGCGCCTCCGCAAAATCCATCTTGAAGAGCGCGCGCATCTTCGTCCCCAGCGGCAATACGTAGCACGCGGATTCCGCCGCTTCCGGCGCCGAGCCCGCTGCGATCCTCTGGAAAGCCGCGTGCGCCCCGCGGACCGCCTCCTCATAGAGCGGCTGCACCCCGGCCTCCGGCACACCCTCAGGAATCGCGTATCCGTGCTGCGGCGTGAATGCCTGCAGAATCTGCACACAGCGCCGATGCCGATGCATATCCCGGAACCCGCCAATGTCCATCAGAATGTCAAACCGCAGCGCGTGCCCTGATGAAAATTCCCGCAGCAGCTCGTCATGCCGTCCGCGATGGCGCACGCCCAGATCGATGATCTCGCTGATCTGCGCCTCGCTCAGATCGGCCACTCTCTGCCGAATCTGCCGGTAGGGATAATGACACTCGCCATACAGCAGCGTGCTCGCAATCTCCACTTCCAGCGTCTCCGCATCGTCGACCAGATCCACCAGCGGCGCGGGATCGATGGGCGTGTTGCCCAACAGCGCCTGGGCTGCCTGGCGCAATTCTTCGCGTGTTCGCATTTGATAATCGTTCGCCGCGGCGTACTTCACCAGCGTCGGCGCGGTCTTCACTTCCCGCGTCAGCAAGGCGGCAGCGCGCTCCCCCAGCGCCGGATCCAGTGCAGCAATCTCCCGCTGCAATCCGGCCAGATCGGCGCCGTACACATTCCACGCCGCTCCCGCCGCGGCAGCCTGCAGCTTTTCCCCCAGTTGCCGGATCTCCCCCACCGGGCTCGAAAGCAGCCGCGAAACCTGCGTCTCCAGCGTGCGTGCGTTCACAATCTGCCCCAGCGACGTGTTGGTCGCCAGCGGCAGCAGATAGCGTGCCACGTCAAACGCCCGCGCCTTCAGCGTCCGCTCGTAGGCCTCCTGCTTCATCTCCTCCGGCTTCGCGACCTGCGACTGCATCGACGCAAACACCGCCTCGAAGACCGCGTGGTACTCCGTGAAGAGATTCTCGATCGTCTCGGCATAGATGCTCGCCGACGCGGTATCCGCGCCGAATTCCGCCATGTACCAGCCGCTCTTGCGAAAATTCTGGTACCTCGTGGAGCGCTCCTGCCCATCCCACCGCTGCTCATCCACCAGGCTGATCGCCGCCAGCAGCGACAGCCGCTCGATGGCAAACGCTATATGCGCCAGGTCCGCGATCGAGCGGTGCCCGTACTGAAAATAAAAGGTGTTCAGGAACTGCTCGGCGCGCTGGCTGCTGATCTCCCGCAGCGATTCCTTCATCGACAGCGCTGAGCGCGAATACTTGGCCATCGCATAGGCCAGCACTTCAGGATCGGCCCCGTGTACAGCGAACACTTCGGTCTGCTGATTGCTACGTTCCTGTGTAGCCTGTTGCCGGGCGGGCGTCTCGGTGGCGGAGGGCATGCAGGAATGCTAACCCGAAAGTCCGGGGAAATCTCCACCCTTCTCCGCAGCGTCCGAACGGGAGTGCCCTTCGTCATAAAACGCAGAGCGAGTACCATGAAAAGTGCTTTGTTCTCCACATCTTCGACTTTCGACTCGGGCAGATGAATAAAATTCTCGCCACCACCGAGCACCGTCCGTGGCCTTTGCCCAAATCGCCCTGGGTCATGACCCAGCGGTGGAACGACCTGCTCTTTGCGCACTGGCCCGTTCCCGCGACCGACATTGTGCATCTCCTGCCCGAGGATCTCGCCGTCGACACCTTCGACGGCGCTGCCTGGGTCGGCGTCGTGCCTTTCTGGATCGACCAGATCCGCATGCGCTTCCTGCCTCAACTGCCCGGGGCCAGGAAGTTCCCCGAGCTCAATTTGCGCACCTATGTGCGCGAGCGCCATACCAACCAGCCCGGTGTCTACTTCTTCGCGCTGGACGCGGCCAACCCCTTTGCCGTTTCCGCCGCCCGCATGTTCTTCGACCTGCCCTATTACTGGGCTCACATGAAAGTCGATCGCAGCCAGGAACGCGAGATCCTCTATTCCAGCGAGCGGCTGCTCACCCGCCGTCCCGCCAACTTCCGCGCGCGCTATCGCAGCCTGGGCCAGCCCTGCACCAAGGGCGGCATCGAGAGCTTCCTCACCGACCGCTATGCGCTCTTCACGCGCGGCAAGCAAGGGGTCGAGCGCGTCAACATTCATCACCTGCCCTGGCCGCTCGAATTGGCCGAGGCCGAGTTCGAGCTCAACGACCTGCCCCAGGCGCACGGCATCCACCTGCCCGATACAAAACCCCTGCTGCAGTACAGCCGCGAGTTGACCGTCTATATCTGGGGACTGGAAAGGCTCCCGATTCGCGCCGCGCGCGCGGCCACTGCACCCGTGCCTGCCCCCGGAGCGTAACGCCCGGCCACAGGAACTCGTGCCCGGCTCCATCGCGTCTGCGTTAGGCTGGTTGCATGGCACAACTCCAGGGAAAAACTGCGCTGGTGACCGGTGCGTCCCAGGGTATCGGGCGCGCCTGTGCACTGGCACTGGCTGCGGCTGGAGCGCGTGTGGCGCTGGCCGCTCGCAGTGAGGACAAGCTCAACCAGGTCGCGGCAGAAATCGCCGCCAAAGGCGGCAGCGCTGCCGTGTTTACGCTGGACATCGCCAGCGACGAATCCATTAAGGCCTGCGCCAAAGCAGCCATCTCGCACTTTGGCGCCATCGACATTCTCGTCAACAACGCCGGCATCACCCGCGACAACCTCGCCCTGCGCATGAAGCGCGCCGACTGGGATGATGTTCTCCACACCAACCTCACCGGCTCGTTTCTCATGACCCAGGCGGTCCTCAGCGCCATGCTTAGGGCGCGCTGGGGGCGGATCGTCAACATCACCAGCGTTGTCGGCGAAACAGGTCAGGCCGGCCAGGCGAATTACGCGGCCAGCAAAGCCGGCCTCATCGGACTCACCAAATCCCTCGCCCGCGAACTCGCCTCGCGCAACATCACCGTGAACGCGGTCGCTCCCGGCTTCATCGAAACCGCCATGACCGCGGTCCTCGACGAGAAGCAGCGCGAATCGATGCTGGGGCAGATTCCGCTCGGCCGTCCTGGCGTCGATGCTGACATCGCCAACGCCGTCGCCTTTCTGGCATCCGACGAAGCCGCCTACATCACCGGTCACGTGCTCGACGTCAACGGCGGCATGTACATGGGCTAAACAAAGCCGTAACAGCGGTCAGCGATAATACGCTCAGTCATCGCTGACCGCTTTTTCGCTAACCGTTTTTTTCGCTAACCGCTTTTCGCTAACCGTTTTTTCGCTGACCTTTCTCGCTGACCGCTTCTATGAAAATCCTCACCGCCGACGAGATGCGCACCGTGGATCGGCTCACCGCCGAGCGTTTTGGCGTGCCTTCGCTGGAACTCATGCGCAACGCCGGCAGCGCCGTAGCCCGCTTTGTGCTGCGTGAATTTCCGGCGTGCCGCAGGATCGCAGTTCTCTGTGGCAAGGGCAATAATGGCGGCGATGGATTCATCGCGGCCCGCCGCCTCGAGGCAGCCGGCTGCGCGATCCGCGTGCTCCTGCTGGCGAATCCTTCGGAGCTGAAAGACGATGCGAAGCTGGCCTTCGACGAGATGGGGCTGCAGCCCCTGGTCGTCAAGGATGAAGCGGCGCTGTCCTCCACCCGCGTACAGCAGGCGCTGAACTCCGCCGAGCTCATCATCGACGCCGTCGTCGGCACAGGGTTCAAACCGCCCTTGCGCGGCCTGCCCGCCGCGCTGCGCGATGTCGTCAATTCCCTTTCCGCCCCCGTCGTCGCCGTCGATCTGCCGTCCGGCTGGGACGCCGACGACCGCTCGTTTCAAGCTGAAGGCGCGTTTCGCTCCAGCGCGGTCGTCACCTTCACCGCGCCGAAACTGGCGCATGTCAGCGGCAATCTCACCCGAAACGCAACCGGCGCCATCGTCGTCGCGCCCATCGGATCGCCCGACGAAGCAGTCGAATCGAACACGGGCCTCACGTGGTCCGGCGCTGCGAAGTCCATCACCGAAACTCCGCGCACTCCCGACGCGAACAAGGGCCTCTACGGACACGTCCTGGTCCTGGCAGGCAGCCGCGGAAAATCGGGTGCTGCCGCCATGGCGTCTCTGGCGGCGCTCCGCACCGGCGCCGGTCTCGTCACCGCCGCCGTGCCGCACTCCATTCTGCCCTCAGTCGCCGCAATCACGCCCGAGCTGATGACGCTGCCCCTCGCCGAAGGTTCCGCCGGCGAAATTGATCCCTCCAACCTCGACCCTGAGAACCTCAAAAAACTCCTCGCCCGCGCCACCGTTATCGCCATCGGCCCCGGTATGGGCATGGAAGCCGAAGCCTTTGTCCTCGGCCTCATCCAAAAAACCGACCTGCCCATCGTCATCGATGCCGATGCCCTGAACATCCTCGCCAGCCATCCCGACCGGATCGACGGATCCGGCCGGACCATGGTCCTCACGCCCCATCCCGGTGAAATGGCGCGCCTCACCGGCATCAGCACAAAGCAGGTCCAGGCCAGCCGCGAGCCCCTGGCGCGCGAATTCGCTAAGCGCCATAACGTGACGCTGGTCCTCAAGGGCTGGCGCACGCTGATCGCCCATCCCGATGGCCGCATCGCGGTGAATATGACCGGCAATCCGGGCATGGCGAAAGGCGGAAGCGGCGATATTCTCACCGGCGTCATTGCAGCCATGCTGGCGCAGTATCCCCGCCAGGCCGATCAGGCCGTCGAGGCTGCGGCCTACCTGCATGGACTCGCCGCCGACTTCGCCCTGCGCGAGCAGGACGAGCGCACCCTGCTCGCCACTGATACCGTCAGTCACCTGTTTCGCGCTTTTCGCTTTCGCCCACAGGACGAAGCGGGATATGTTTGGTTGCAGGGACTCCCATCGGCGAGGTGAGAATGACGCAGACGGCCGAGGCCAAAGTGCATCAGTTCGAAACCCGCAGCGCTGCCGAGACCATCGACGCCGGCCGCCGCATCGCGGAATTGCTCGTGCCGCCGAAGTTCCTCATCCTGCGCGGCGACCTGGGCGCCGGCAAGACCACGCTTGTCAAAGGAATCGCCGAGGCTCTCGACGCCGCCGAACCCGACGAGGTCACCAGCCCCACCTTTACCCTGATCCACGAATACGATGGCACCCGCCCCGCAGGCGATCACCGCGAGCCGGTGGTGCTCTATCATCTCGATCTCTACCGCATCCAGAACGAGCGTCAGCTCGACTCCCTCGGCCTCGAAGAGCTCTCCGCGCCCGACAGCATTGTGCTCGTCGAATGGGGCGAGAAGTTCCCCAGCGTCGTCAAGCGCAGCCAGGGAGAAATCGAGATGCGCGCCACCGGCGGCGACTCGCGCAGCATCACCCTCACCTTCCGCGACTGACTGGCCTCCCGCCTACTGCCTAGAAATGATGGATGTGTTCCGGCTGCGGTACTTCCACCGGGCGCGACGTCTCCCGTTCCAGCGACCGGCTCACCAGATCGCGTGAACCCAGCCCCACCGCTAACGCCAGCGCCAGCACGATGCCGCCGAAAAGGATTCCGAATCCCAGCTCCACGATCGCCCCGCCCAGCGCCAGATGATCCAGCACCATCGCTCCCGTCAGCACCAGAATCAGCCAGCGCACGCCCATGCTCAACAGGCGCGCATAGCTCAGATTCAGATTCACCGCCGTAATCAGCACGCTGCGCGAGGCGAACCGCGCCAGCACATTGCCCGCCAGCAGCAGGATCGCCGCCCCGATCACCCGCGGAACATAAGCGAGAATCCATCCCGAAACAATCCTTTCCGAAGTGCCGGCCTCGAACGCCGACGCGCCCACGATGACGCCCGCAATCACCCAGAACCAGTAGACGATCCGGCTCACCAGCAGCGACGGCGTCATGCGCGGCGTCCAGTCGGCAATCGACCCCGCTCCCCGGTTAATCCGCTCGTCGAAGCGCAGCGCCATCAGAATGCGCCGTACGATCACCGCCAGCGCCCAGCCGATGAGCAGGAAAACCACGAACGCCACGATGAAGGCCAGGATCCCCGGCAGCAGTGTGGCGATCTGATTCACCACGCGGCTCATGGATGAGTGCAGCGACTGTTCAACCTGTTGCCACATAAATCCCTCCTTCGGTCCTAGGGGTTGAAGCGGTCCGGCCATCTCCATCGCGAGACCAGATACGGCTTCTTCTCTTCCCATGCGCGGAAGTTCTGCTCGAGACGCTGCTCGGCTGCGCCGCGCGTCAGGCTGGATACCTCGCGAACGTACGAGGCCACCCAGCCGAGATACAGGGGCGTCAGCGCCCCCACCAGGTGAATCCGGCTGATGCTGCGCAGCCGCCATGCCAGCGCAAAATCGTAGACAATCCCCGCCCACAGCGTGTCCGGCATGTGGAACTGCTCCGCCGGCAGGCGCGTCAGCCGCCGCAGCTCCAGCATGCTGTTCGGCGGCAGAACCAGCCGCCACACTTCGTCGAGGTTCTTCGAGCCAAGCAGGAACGAGTCCAGCATGGGCTGCGCATCGCCTGGCTCAATCTCGCCTGTGTCCTCTGGCGCAGTACCCCAGGAGGGCACCGCCTGCGAACCGCGGATGCGTTGCCAGTGCGGCGCGTCCCGCTCCATCTCGTAAAACAGCGAACCGGCCAGCTGCCCCAGCACCGCGCTCAGTTCCAGCCCCGGCGTGGCCGCCTGATGCCGCGCGTCAATGAACACCTGTCCGAGCGTCGGCTGCTGCGAGTGTGTGGCGGCCTGGGCCACAGGCCACAGCAGCGAAGCCTGCTCGCTCGCGCGCTGCTGCCGCCCCAGCATCTCCGCCATCGCCCCACTCACGGCAAATTCATAAACCAGGGGAAACCGTATGCGTCGCCCGTACAGCGCCCGGTGCAGCGGTGCCAGAATGCCGCTGTTGATCAGCGCATCGTATTTTTTCGTTGGATACACCGGCAACACCAGCCCGCAGTGGCGCTCCAGAATCGTCCAGGAAAACAGCTGGATGATATGCGGCTGCAGCGCAGCCAGATCCGCTCCCAGCACAATGCACGCGCGCGCATGCAGCGACGCCGCCAGCGCCAGTATCGCCCGCTGATTGGCCGATACGTCGGACCAGAACTCCGGCCCCGAAGCCGGGGGGCTGAACGGAACGAAGCTCACGAAGTCGTGGCCGTTCCGCTCGGCGCCGCTGGGGCCGCCGCTGTCCGCAGGCCCCGGCCAGGCGAACGCAAAGCGCAGCGATCCCACGCTCGATCCCAGCTCTTCCATCACCTTGCCGGCCCGCGCCCGCAGTTCCTCAGGGGCAACCGGGCCGGCGATTCCTACCACGATGTCGGCCGAGCCGGCTCGCTCCGTGTACTGCTGCCGGGTTTCCTCCGAAAATTCAACGCCTGCCATTCAGCTCTCGTCCTCGCTGTCACAGTGGCAGCGACACAATGCCGTGCAACGGGATGCGAATCCATGTGGGCCGGTTATTCAGCTCGTACAACAGCTCGTACAGCGCTTTATCGAGCATATAGATGTCCAGCAGCGTCTCGAAAGCTTCTCCCTGCGCCGGTACGATCGGCGACTGCCCGATGGCTTCAATGTACGCGCGCAGAAACTCCCCGGACACCGACGTCTCCCACAGCTGCGCCCACGACTCCAGCTGCGCGTACGCTTCCGGACGCCGGCTCGTATATTTTGTGAGCGCTGCGAATGCCGCGTAGCTGAACGAACGCAGCATGCCGGCCACGTCCTTCAGCGGGGACTGCTTTGAGCGCCGCTCCGCCAGCGGCCGCGCCGGCTCGCCCTCAAAATCGATGATGACAAAGTCTCCCTTGGACCGCAGCACCTGCCCAAGGTGATA
>DATGJK010000258.1:0-6829 GCA_035295245.1 Acidobacteriaceae bacterium | reverse complement strand
ATTACCTGCACGGCCAGGGAGAGAAGCCGTCGTGGAAGGTGACCACCTTTGAAACCGGATCAGATACGTGGCGCACCTACTCCGCCTGGCCGCCGGAGAACGCGAAGCTGACAAACCTTTATCTGCACGCCGACGGCACGCTCTCGTTCTCGCCGGACACGGCCGACGGCTATCGCCAGTATGTTTCCGATCCGAGTGACCCGGTGCCTTACCGCGAGCGGCCGATTTCGCCTACGTATCCGCGTCCGGAGTGGCGCACCTGGGAGATGGCCGATCAGCGCTATGTCGACCGCCGGCCGGATGTGCTGAGCTTCGTCAGCGCGCCTCTGGATCACGACCTGGTGGTCACCGGCCCCTTGTCAGCCGATCTCTTCGCCTCGACCTCGGGCACCGACTCCGACTTCATCGTGAAACTCATCGACGTCTTTCCGCAGTCGGGCCAGGCGACTGCCGTCGACGAGAAGAATGCGTCATATGCCCAGTCGATGAACGGCTACGAGCTCCCGATTGCGATGGAAGTGCGCCGCGGACGCTATCTGAAGAGCGATGAGAACCCGCAGCCGCTGGTGCCGAACCAGCCGACGGAGTGGCAGATTCCGCTGCGCGATCACGACCACGTCTTCCTGAAGGGACACCGCATCATGGTGCAGGTGCAGTCCACGTGGTTCCCGGTGATCGATCGCAACCCGCAAAAATTCGTGCCCAGCATTGACCAGGCCGCGGCTGCGGATTACGTTCCCGCCACCCAGCGTGTTTACTGCTCGCCGAAGCTGCCGTCGCACATTGTGCTGCCTGTGGTGCAATGATCCCGCAGGCGCAGCCCGATGCTATGATCCGGGCACGAGCAGGGCGATGCACCCGTTCTACCCTCACTCGCCTGGATCAGTGATCACGAAGATGCGAATTTCGGCTCGAGGTCCAGCGTGAAGGCGCTTTTCGCGGGATTGCTCCTGGTGGCGGCTGCGTCGGTCGTCCCCCAGTCCTCCGGCTATCAGGTCGTGCTCACCTGGTCTGCCCCGGCGGCCTCTGCGGATCCGGTCGCCGGTTACGACATCTACCGCGCCCATCTCGGTTTTGGCTACTACCAAAAGATCAACGCTGAGCCGGTCAAAACCACCACGTACACCGACGACACCGTGGAATTCGGCGCGAAGTATGTCTATTACGTGAAGAGCGTCGATGCCCAGGGCCGCCAGAGTTCTCCCTCGAACCCGTGGTCCGCCGCCATCCCCAGCCACATTGCCTTTGTATTGCTGAAAACTCCGATCGGGTGGATGCTCCTTCTGCTGGTTCTTGCCACGGCCGGCGTCATCGCTCTCTACCTGTTCATGAAGCTCAGAGCTGCGCGCCATGAATGAGGCCTCGCCGGAGCGCGGCGGGACTATGCAGGACCCTTCTTCCCACCGGCAAAGATCCACCCTTTGCGCGGGTCCGTGGCAATCTGCACGTCGCTGAAGCCGGCATCCGAAAGCAGTTGGCGATGCTCGTCGGCGCTCAGGACCCGAATGCCTGTTCGCGGCGCATACTTCTCGACCAGCTTCGCCGTCGCGCTCTGCGCGCCCTTATACACCTCCGCGATCACCGCTACGCCGCCGCCGGGCCGCAGAACACGGAAGACCTGCCGCATGCCGGCCGGCAAATCCGGCCACCAGAAGTGCGTCTCGACAGCGGTCACCAAATCGAAGCTGTCGTCGTCAAAGGGCAATGCCGATACGTTCCCTTCGCGGATCTCCACGCGTCCCGCGCGGATCCACTCCTGGTTAGTCTTGCCGGCAACGGCGATACTGGCCGCAGAATAGTCGACCCCGTACACTTTGCCCTCTGTCGCCATCGCCGCCAGCTTGCTGACCGTACGGCCGCCGCCGCAGCCCACGTCCAGAATGGTGAAATGCCTCTCAACGCGAACCTGTGCCAGCCCCCAGTCCGTCACGCCGGAGTGACGCGAGTTCATGTTGCGCACCACCAGCCGCCCAAGCCACCCGCTGGGCTTCTGGCACTGCGTCACGCGAGGTTTGCTGCTGACAGTCGTCACGCTGCGGCCTCAACTGCTGAATAGACTACCGCGCAGCGTCGATGGCCAGATATAAAGAAGCGGCCATTCGACGGCCGCTTCTGCTCGCTGCACGCTAATCGCTGATCGCTCTCTATTTTGCCCCGTTCTTAAACACTTCCTCGGCGTAGTAGTTCACCACGCGCGCCTGGTCGCGCAGCATCTCGAGGTAAGCGTTCTTCAGAAGCTGCTCCCGGCTGTCGCGCAATTGCTGCCGGATCGCCTGCTGCACCCGCGGATCGTTCAGCTCCCGCTGTCCGGCGGCTTCGCGGTCGATGAGCTTGTAGATGGCGTAGCCGATCGGCTGCTTCGATCCAGGCGTGCCGTATTCGGGAAGAATGTCCGTGACCTGCCCTGGCTGCAATTTGGAGATCGCCGCGTAAACCTGCGGATCGCTCTTCAGCTGCGATTCAGGAATGAACCCCATGTCCCCGCCGTTGCCGGAGGTGTTCGGCTGCTCGGAGAAGTTCATCGCCAGCGTGGCGAAATCGTCGCCGCTCTCCAGCTTGTTGTGCAGAATCTGGATCTTGCGCTTCGCATCGTTATCGTTCATGGCCTTGCTGTTCTGCAGATTGCCCACCTGCTGCGGCGGCATAGGGATCGAGGTGACCGCGATCTGCGCCAGGTGGTACTGCGGTTCCAGCAGATTGAATTCCGATTTGTGCGCGTTGTAATAGCCGGCGATGTCCGAATCGGTGATGTTGATGCGCGAGGTGATCTCCTTGTTGAAGAGCTTCTCTTCGGTGCGATTGCGGCGAATCTCCCGCTTCAGGTCGTCGAGGGTCAGGTGCTGCGCATCCAGCCGCTTCTGAAATTCCTCCTGCGTGAAGGGCGCCTTCAGCTCGTTGAGACGGTCGGTCACTTCCTCGTCGGTAGCGGTCAGATTCTGCTTTTCGGCGCGCTGCTGCACGATCTCTTCGTCAATCAGCTGGCGCAGAATGTTCAGCCGCATGATGTCGGACTGCACCGCCGACGGCTGCTGGTGCGACTCGCCGAGATTGTTCTGGTAGACGCGCTCCACTTCCGCCCGCAGGATCGGCTTGCCGTTCACAGTGGCGACGGTGTCGGCATTGTGCGCCCGCTGGCACCCGGTGCCCAGCGCCAGAATCAGAGCTGCAAAAATCAGATTGCGTTTGGAAAGCAGGCCGCGCCCGGCGTCCCGCGAAACCGATCGAGATGGCAAAATCTCTCCCCTGCTCCTGCGCCGTAAAGTCGGGGGGACGGCGCTTTGCTTCAGAATATAGCGTTTTGCTGGATTCCGCGCTCCGAAAACACGTACCCCGCAAACGTCAGTCACTCGTTCGGCAGCAGCCTGTCCCGGCTATTTCGCGGCGTGTTGCGGCGACGTGGCATTCGCGGCCGGCGGCGTAATCCCCTGCGCCCGCAGAGCCCGATCGATCATGGTGTCAATCTGCGCCCCGTCCAGTTGTCCCGCCCAGCGCTCTCCGTTCACAAAGAACGTCGGCGTGGCGTTGACTCCGAGACGATCGCCGGTTTTCATCTCCGCGATGATTTTCGAATCGTCCTGCTTCGCCAGGCAGGCGTTCAGCTTGGTTGCGTCCAGGTGATCGCGCTCGGCCTCCTGCGTGGCCAGCTTGTCCAGGGTGGCCGTCGCGTGCGTCGGATCGTTCTGCGGACCGCTCACATCGCCGCCGTGCGAGTGCAGGTAGTCGACGTAGTTCCAGTACGCGGTGTCGCTTTCCGCAGCCAGGCAGTTGGCGTCCACCGCGGCGTGCATCGCCCACGGATGGATTTCGATCAGCGGATAGTCGACGTAAACGAACTTCACCAGTCCCTGATAACGGTCCAGGGTTCGCGGAAAGAATTCCGCGTGCATGCGCGCGCAGTAAGGGCATTCAAGGTCATCGAAGTTGACGATCGTCACCTTGGCCTGCGGATTGCCGCGCACTGGCCGTCCCACCGTCGGCAGCAACGCCGCCGGATCGACGCTGAGATCCCATTTCGAAAGCCGCGCCAGCGTGTTGTTGTCCTTCGAGAGCAGAAAGTCGACGGTCTGGGCCCGCCCCGGCTGTCCGGGCAGCGAAAACATCACCGGGACCGTGTCGAATCCTGCCATATCGCTCTTTTGCCGGGCGCCGATCTGCACCTGGTACTGCGGAGGAACGCCCAGTTCCGACCGGATCATGACTTCGATCTTGCGATTCAGTGCCGCGCTCTGCGAAGGAGAGGTGTCGGCAGGCTTCGTCGCCGGATCCGCCGGGCTGGAGCTTTGCGCGATGCACCCGGCGGCTGCCATCAGCAGGAAAACGCCGGAAAAAGAAAACCGTTTCAACAAGAAAATGCCGCCTTTTGGCTCGGGAGCCCTTCAGTCCACTTGCTCAGGTCTATTATCGCAGGGCGGCAGGGCGTCTGAATCAGAACAAGCTGATCCGGTGCGTCAGATCCCCGATGTTCGTGAAGCCCGCCAGGTTGAAGCTCCAGAAATACTCGGTGTCGTCGCGGATGCCGCCCAGCGAGAAACGCCGGTACTGGAAGTCGACGCCGCAGCAGTTCCAGTTGTACTGCACCTGCGCCGCCCCAAACTGCAGTTGCTGATGCACCAGGTCGTACGCGCTGGCAATGCCCTCGCTGAACCCCAGCTTATTGGCCGCGCCGTGTACCGCCGAGGCGTGAATCTGGTTGAACGGGTTGCGCGCGTTGGGACTGCCGTCGGGTGCGGGCGAGGTGGTCAGCGGACTCGTGCCCAGCGGCACGTTGACGTAAAAATCCCCGAAGGTGAAGCGGTATAGCCCCTTCCGGTATCCGGCGAAGACGTTGCTGGACGTAATCTTGCCTTGCTTCACGTCGTAGTCGAGGTCCCATTCGGCATCGGTCGCGCCGCTGGTCCGCACCCGCAGCCGCGAGATGACCGGCGTCGTATGGCGCGGCTCAGTCAGAAAGTCAACCCCCGTGAAATCCAGCGTCGTCTCCAGCGGATTGGGCGTGCCGCGCGTGATGGCGTGATCGAAATTCGGCTCGAAGTAGTACTTCTGCGCCACCCGCCAGGTGACCCAGTCTACGGTGCCGCCGCCGCACAGGTCGCTGGGGCCGAGCGCTTCGTCGCCCTTGCAGGGATGCGGGTACAGATGCCGCAGAAACAGCCGCTGCGTCAGCCCGTACTCCGCCTCGTTCGTGTTGCTGACCACGTCCACATCGTCGAAGCGCAGGATGTTCCGGAAATTGTTCACGCCGGTCACATAGCGGTACGCGAACTCCGGTTCGATCGTGTGCCGCACTTCGCCGCCCAGCAAATGCTGCAGCCACGGCGGGCTGAAATCGCGCTCCAGCGCGGGCGGATGCAGCTGAAATCCGGTTTCCACCGCCGTGCGCGTGACCCCTTCCTTGCGCACTACCGGGATTTGCTCCAGACCCGCGGGAGCCTGGCTCTTGCCGTACCAGCTTTCACGCACCGACGCCTCGGGGCGGAAATTCCATCCGCCGGCGTGCAGCGGTACCGAGAAACGCGGCCAGAAATCCACGCGCGGCACCGACGCCGTGGTGCGGAAGTTCGGATATTCAAAGCGCGACAGCGCCGCCGCCGATCCGCTGAATCCCCACTCGATCGGCGAGCCCTCCAGCGAATGATCCGCCGTCTCAACCTCGATGACCGGCAGGTGCAGAATGCGGACCTCGTCGCCGGGAAGATTCGCGTTCTCAAAGTTCTGATAGCGGTTCATCCGCAGGCTCGTCCAGATGTCGCGATTCTCGTGGGTGACGAACACCTGCGACTTGACCTCGGAGTTGATCGCGATGGCGTACTCTTCCTCGAACACCAGCCGATAGACGTAGGAGCTGAGGTATTCCGCATCGATCGCTGCCGTTGTGTTCGGCGAGAAGTCGTAACGCCCGTCGGCCGCCAGATCCACGCCTCCCTGGTTAAGGTGGCCGCCGCCGGGCAGCGCATATCCGCGGTCGAGCAGGCTGTGGAAGCGCACGATGCCGAAGTCCATGCCGGGCCCGCGGTAGCGGAAGATCCCGTTCGGCGCCCACCCGCGCTTCGACCAGAACTGCGTGGCCATAGTCAGATCGGCGCTGCGCCCCAGCGTCTGATAGAAACCCTCGCCGACCACGAACCCTTTGGTCGTGTTGTCGCCGAAGTAAGGCAGCAGGATGCCGGAGTTCCGCGTGTCGGCGATGGGATGCGTGACGTACGGCAGATACACCAGCGGCACGCGAAACATCTCGAAGACGCCACCGCTGGACTTCGCCACCCCATTGTTCAGCTCGATGTCTTCGGCCACAATCTGCCAGTCCGGTTTGGGCAGCATGCACGAGGTCATGGTGCCGTGGATCACCTTGTAGTGGCCCGGGCCCAGCTGCTCCACCGCGCGCGCCGTAATGGCAAACGGATTGGGCGCGGTGAACACCATGCGGCCGCGCGGCGTCCGGCCCAGCCCCAGTGTCCCGACCACGTCATAGAAGCGGCCGGTGTCCTTGTCCGCATTGAGACGGCCGTGACTGGCGACGAAGTGCTCGTCGTCGGGACCGCCGTCGATCATCAGATGACCGCTGGCCTGCACCTCGCCGGTGCCGTCGTTATAGGTAACGTGGTCGGCATGGACGATGTAGTTCCGGTAATAAATCACCGCGTCGCCATCGAGCGAGTAGAGATTGCCGTGCTCCAGGCTCTTCCGCGACTGGGTATTGGCCACCAGTTTGACCGGCACACCCTTCTCCGGCGGCGGCACGACCCGTGCCACAGGCAGGCTGGGATCGTCCGGTAAATCGGCCGAGCGGATAGCAGTGGGGTGGATGGGAGGAAACTCGGTGGTTACCGTC
>DATGJK010000257.1:0-3469 GCA_035295245.1 Acidobacteriaceae bacterium | reverse complement strand
GAACTCATGCCCAGGATCTGCTCCTGGCCGGAACGCACAATGGAGAAGCCGAGCAGGAGCGCCGGACAGACTCCCACCATGACCGCTCCGAACATCCCGCCGGGAACGCGAAACGCCCGCGGGAGGTTCGGCTCGCGAATTCGGAGCACCACCAGCGCCAGGAACTCGAGCACCAGGCTGGTGCCGTAAACGAGGATGTCAATCGTGACCAGCCGCTCAAATCCCAGGCCCAGCGAGCACGCCCATCCGATCGCCAGGACGATGATCGCCACCCACGGCGCCCGCGTTTTGGGCTGCAGCTTGGCAAAGACTCTGGGCAGCATGCCGTCGAGTGCCATCGCCAGCGGCAGGCGCGAGTAGCTCATGACGAGGGCGTTAAACATGCCGAACGCGCTCATCATTCCGCCCGCGACCAGGGCGATGCGCAGCACCGGCCCACCGAGCACGCCGGCGATGTCGGCCCAGGCCCCGGTTTCCCACGCCGCCGCGGGCAGCTTAGTCATAGCCATTGCCGCCACTGGGAGGATGTAACTCGCCGCCACCACCGCGACGGCGCACAGCATGGCGCGGGGATAGGTGCGCTGCGGCCGCTCGACTTCGGCGGCTATCGTTGAAGCGTTGTCCCATCCCATGTAGTTCCACATGCAGATGAGCAGGCCGCCGATGATGTCCACGTTCGAGCTGGTAGGCGTCATCACCGTTTTCGCCAGCGCCCCGTACTTCAGCGGCGCCAGCAGCACAATCAGCACGAAGGGCGACGAGAGCAGGAAGAACAGCCAGAGCGAGGTGGTCGCCACCACGCGGATTCCGGCAATATTCAGCAGCACGCAGACTGCGACGACCGCCACCCCAACCATCACGCCGCGGTGCCCCACGGCAAACCAGGGGAACAGGCGGGTGAGGTAGGCCACAAAGAGCGTGGGGTAGATCGCCATATCGAAAATGCTCGCCACCAGCGAGAGCCAGGCTTCCTGAAATCCCCAGAAATTCCCCATCGCGCGGCGCACCCAGGCGTAGTAGCCGCCCTCGGCGGGCACGGCGCTGGAAAGCTCGCCAATCATGAACGCGGTGGGCAGGCTCCAGAGCAGCGGGGTGAGCAGCAGCAGCAGGATCGCGCGGCCGTAGCCGGCGCCATGCACGATGTCCTCGGTTCCGTACGTCCCGCCTGACACCATGAAGAACGTGGCGGCGACCAGCGGCCAGAGCTGCAATTTCCGAGACTGCTTCCGAGTTTTGATTTGGGGGGATGCTGCGGATTTCTGAAACAGGCGGGCGGCGCTAGACAATTTCGATGGCTACCTCCTCAGGCGATCCTCGCTCTCACCGCTGTCTCCCTCAGCAACCTGCCGCGGCCACGCTGCAGAGCAACGCTGCACGCCAGCATGCATTTCAGCAACGCTGATGGAAGCACATTGGAGCTAGTTCGCAGTCGAAGAATACACGCCATTGATTTTCTGTGGAAAACTTTTTTGCAAAATTTTCGTTACGGCCGTGCCCCAGCGTTGCATTGCGCCACGGGTGCCCGACGTCTCCGCTGAACGGGAATTGTCATCCGGGCGAGTCGAGGGACCATGCGTTTGCTTTTCCTGCGATCTGCCAGCCGACGTACTTCTGAACTCAGCCTCGGCAGTCAAAATATTCAGCCGCGTCGCTTTTATGGGACGGCTGCCGTGAATTCTCCCTCTTTTCTTTGCCGTCAACTTCCGCCGTCCTATAAAATCAAGGGTTTGCTTGGGATCGGCGACCCGCCCAGCAAGGACTCATATGAAAATTCACGAGTACCAGGCCAAAGGCATTCTTTCCAAGTACGGCGTCGCGGTTCCACGCGGCGAAGTGGCGAGCACCGCCGACGAAGCCGAAGCGGCCGCCACCAGATTATTTTCGGCCGGCGCGCAGGGCGTCGTCGTAAAGGCCCAGATTCACGCTGGAGGCCGCGGCAAAGGCGGCGGCGTGAAAATCGCCAAGTCGGCTGCCGAGGCACGCGAGATCGCTTCCCGCATGCTGGGCATGCAACTGATCACGCACCAGACCGGCCCCGAAGGACGGCAGGTGCGCCGCGTGCTCATCGAAGAAACCCTGCCCATCGAAAAAGAACTTTACCTCGGCATCGTGATTGACCGTGCCGCAGCCCGCGCCGTTTTCATGGCGTCCGCAGCCGGCGGCATGGAAATTGAGCAGGTCGCCGCCGAGCGCCCCGAAGCGATCCTGAAAGAGCACATCGAACCGGGCCTTGGCCTCGAAATGTTCCAAGCTCGCAAGCTGGCCTTCGCCCTGGGTCTGAAACCGGAGCAGATCGGCCAAGCTTCAAAATTCATGGTCGCCCTGCATCGCGCCTTTCAGCAGACCGACGCGTCGCTGGTCGAAATCAATCCCTTCATCACCACCAGCGACGGCCGCCTGTTCGCGCTCGACGCGAAAATGAATTTCGACGACAACGCGCTGTTCCGCCATCCTGACATCAAGGAATTGCGCGACACCAACGAAGAGGACCCGCTCGAGGTCGAAGCATCGAAGTACGGCCTGAATTACATCAAGCTCGACGGCAACGTGGGTTGCATGGTAAACGGCGCCGGTCTGGCGATGGCGACCATGGACATCATCCAGTACGCCGGCGGCATGCCTGCGAACTTCCTCGATGTGGGGGGCGGGGCCAGCGCTGAGCAGGTGGAGCACGCCTTCGACATTCTCCTCAAAGATCAAAATGTGCGGGCCGTGCTGATCAATATTTTTGGCGGGATCCTGCGCGTGGACACGCTCGCGAACGGCGTCGTAGAGGCGGCTCGAAAAACTAATATCCAGCTTCCCATCGTGCTGCGGCTCGAAGGCACTAATGTCGAGGAAGGCCGCCGCATTCTCCAGCAGTCAGGACTGAATTTCACCGTGGCAGCAACTATGAAAGAAGCGGCAGAGCAGGTTGTCGCCGCCGCTGGCAAGGCCTGAGGCACTCATGAGCATTCTTGTTGATAAGAAAACGAAAGTGATTGTGCAGGGATTGACCGGGCGCGAAGGAACCTTTCACGCCAAAGCCTGTGCCGAGTACGGCACGAAGATCGTGGGCGGCGTGACTCCCGGCAAAGGCGGCACCACGCATGAAGGCTGGCCGGTGTTCAACACGGTGCAGCAGGCGGTGGATGCGACCGGCGCCGACGCGTCCGTGATTTTTGTCCCGCCACCCGCGGCCGCCGACGCCATCATGGAAGCCGCCGACGCGGAGGTCGAACTGATCGTCTGCATCACCGAAGGTATTCCCACGCTCGACATGGTACGTGCCTGGGAGTTTCTGCAGGACCGCCGCTCCCGCCTGATCGGCCCCAACTGTCCCGGAATCATCTCGCCGGGAAAATGCAAGATCGGCATCATGCCCGGACACATTCACAAACCCGGCCACGTCGGCATCGTGTCGCGCTCGGGGACCTTGACCTATGAAGCCGTTAGCCAGTTGACCCAGTTGGGAATTGGCCAGTCAACC
>DATGJK010000256.1:0-5155 GCA_035295245.1 Acidobacteriaceae bacterium | reverse complement strand
CGTTCGCGGCGTCGCCTCCCATGCGGGTGTGGACTTCGAGCGGGGCCACAGCGCCATCCACGAGCTGGCCTTCCAGATCGAAAAGGTGCGCGCCTTTACCGAACTGAGCCGCCGCCTGACCGTCAACGCCGGAGTGATTCGCGGCGGCACGCGCACCAATGTCGTCGCCGCCGAAGCCGAGGCTGAGATTGACGTCCGCATTGCCCGCGCTGCCGATGCCGCGCGCATCGCCCGAAAATTCCGCTCGCTGCGCGTTCGCGACCGCCGCTGCGTCCTGCAGGTGGAGGGCGGCATCAACCGCCCGCCCATGGAGCGGAGCCGCGGCACGATCGCGTTATTTCATCGCGCCGCGACCTTGGCCCGGCAATTGGGGTTCATACTCGAAGAGGCAGCCACCGGCGGCGGGTCCGACGGGAACTTCACCGCCGCGATGGGCGTACCGACGCTGGATGGCATGGGAGGAGTCGGCGAGGGCGCTCACGCATCTCATGAATCGGTGGTGCTGAGGGAGCTCGTTCCCCGCACTGCACTGCTGGCGGAAATGATCCGCACCACCTGAGGCCCCCAGGCCAGGAGGACGTAATGCTGAAGCTGATGGAAGTCGGACTGCTCGCCGTGACGCTGCTGATCGTCCTCGGTCTCGTGCTCGCCGGGCCCCCCGAAGCCCCGCCCGAGGAAGCCCACCCCATTGGCGCCCGCGAGGACGAGGCGCACCCGAAGGCAAGCTAGACACCGCGTGCGAACAGCTGCGCGGCAGCCTCGACTGCGATCCGCCGCCTGGCTCCTTCGATCATGGAGGCGGCGAGGGCCAGGGGCAGTCCCACGACATTGAAATAACAGCCATGAATGCGCGGAATCCAGCGGGCGGCTCGTCCCTGGATGGCGTATGCCCCCGCCTTGCCGTGCGGCTCGCCCGAGGCAATGTAGCCGGCGATCTCTTCGTCTGACATCCACGCGAAGGTCACGTGCGTCACCTCGGCGGCTACTTCCGTTGCTCCGCCGGCCGCCACGGCCACTCCCGTAATCACCTGATGGGTCGCTGATGAGAGCAGCCGCAACATCCGCGCCGCGTCGGCATCGTTTTCCGGCTTGGCCAGGATCTCGCCGTTGGGTGCGACCACCGTCGTATCGGCTCCCAGCACGATCGCCGTATCAGCCGCTCCGGCCGCCAGCGCCAGCACTTCCGCGGATCCTGCGACGGCTTCCGCCTTCTCCCGCGCCAGGCGCAGCACATAGGGGATGGGCTGCTCGCCCGGCTGCAGGTCTTCGCACACTTCGGCCGGAATCACCTCGAAATCGTACCCAGCCTGCGTGAGCAGACCGCGGCGGCGCGGTGAAGCGGAGGCGAGCACCAGCATGTCCTGATTATTTCAGAGGGCCGCGACAATGGAGGCCGGTTTAGGTGTGTTCGGGATTCCGCCCCGGTTCGGGGAAGTCGGAATCGTAATCCTTGATGTCGTCGTCGTATTCGCGATGGGACAGCTGGCTCGACAGCCGATGCTGCGACTCTCCCGGAAGGGAGTGTCCGAACGGCGCGTCTTCGATGGCGCCCTTGCACACGTCAGCGTCTTTCGATTTCATCCTTCCTCCCCGTAGAGCACTCAGGAAACGGCCGAAGCCCAGTCGGATACGCGTCATCTCTGACTGCGATGCATCCGTTGAGCTGTTATGTTGGACGCGATGCCGCCGAATGTCAATCCGGAACTCCTGTTGGAAACCGCGCTGCGCGAAGCGAGGGCGGGCCTGGCGGAGGGAGGCATCCCCATCGGCGCGGCCATCTTTAGTCGAGAAGGGCGCCTCGTCGGCTCCGGACACAACCGCCGGGTTCAGCATGGCGACCCCTCTGCTCACGGCGAGACGGATGCCTTCCGCAACGCGGGCCGGCAGCGCTCGTATGGCGACCTCATCATGGTCACCACTCTGGCTCCGTGCTGGTACTGCAGCGGGCTCATCCGCCAGTTCGGATTCCGCACCGTGATTGTCGGCGAGAGCCGTACGTTTCAGGGTGGCCTTTCCTGGCTGCGGGAGCTCGGCATCGAGATCATCGACCTCGATGCGGAGGAATGCGTCCAGCTGCTGGGCAGCTTCATCGAAGCGCACCCGGAAATCTGGAACGAAGATATTGGAGTGCAGGCCGGCAGCCAGTAGCGGTGCGTGGAAACCGCAACCCTGAAGCGCATTCGCTACCAGCTACCCGGCTGCGTGTTGCTACCGGCTGCCTGCCAGCGCCATCTGCTCTTCCACCCACTTCTTCGCTTCAGCGGACTTCACCCACTCGCCTGCGATCTGGCGTGTCGCGACGTTGAGCCGGTTCCACACGTTGATCTGCGCAATCGCCAGCAGCAGAGCCCCGAGCGCGCGCTCGTCATAATGGCGCGCCGCCTCCTCCCAGACCGCATCCGGCACCGGATCGGGCTTATCGGCGATCCGCGTAACCGCTTCGGCCAGAGCCAGCGCGGCGCGTTCCGCATCCGTAAAGTACGGAGCATCGCGCCAGGCGGCCACCGCGAACAGGCGCTCGTCGCTTTCACGCTCCTGCTTCAGTTCGCGCGCGTGCATGTCCACGCACACACTGCAGCCGTTGATCTGGCTGACCCGCAGATGGACGAGCTTTCTCGTCGTCGCGGGCAGACCGCCCCGGTCCACCGCCGCCTGAATAGCAAACATGGCCTGCAGCGCGTCCGGATAGAACATTACAGGGTTCTTCATTCTTGACTGCATCGCAATTCTCCTTGTCACATCGAACCAGAATGGTTCGTCACAGTGATGACGAACGACACCGGGCCTATGTGACAAACCAAAACGAAACCAGCTGACGGAGGTGAAGGATGAAAGGCAAAGCGATCGCCTGGTGGACCGCGACAGCGCTGCTCGCGCTGGAATTGCTGGTCGGAGCGTTCTGGGATATCTCGCGCTCGCATCTCGCTGTTGAGATCCTCACGCGCCTGGGTTATCCGCTCTATGTGCTCGCGATCCTCGGCACATGGAAGCTGCTGGCCATTCCCGCGCTGCTCGTTCCCGGACATCCGCGGCTCAGGGAATGGGCTTACGCCGGCATCTTTTTCCTGACGACTGGGGCGATCGCCTCGCACGCCATCTGTGGCGACGGCAAGGGTCTCATTCCGCCGCTGATCTTTTTCTTCCTGGCGGCTGCCTCGTGGCTGCTGGGGCCCGGCAGTGACGCCCGGACCGCATCCGCCACCGCAGCGGCGAGGGCGTAAGACGAGATGACCAACAGCGAGTGGCTCGCTCAGCAATTCGAAGACAATCGCGGACATCTGCGCGGCGTCGCGTACCGGATGCTCGGCTCGCTCAGCGAAGCCGATGATGCTGTGCAGGAGTGCTGGCTGCGCCTGCGCCGCTCCGAGACGGAGAAGGTCGAAAACCTGCGCGCCTGGCTCACCACGGTTGTGGCGCGCGTCTGTCTCGACATGCTGCGCTCACGGAAATCGCGGCGCGAGGAGCCCCTCGAAGCGCCCGAACCAACCGGCTCTGCGGCAACCACAATCCCGCACCATGCGCCGGATCCCGAAACAGAAGCCATGATGGCCGATTCCGTTGGCCTGGCCACGCTCGTCGTCCTCGATCGCCTGAATCCCGCCGAACGCCTCGCGTTTGTACTGCACGATCTTTTTGATATTCCCTTCGAAGACATCGCCCGCATCGCCGGGCGCACCTCTGAGTCCGTTCGCCAGCTGGCCAGCCGGGCGCGCCGCCGCGTTCGGGGCGCAACTGATGTTTCCCCGGAGATCGCGCAGCAGCGCTCGGTTGTGAATGAGTTTCTGAATGCGCTGCGCGCCGGCGACGTGCCAAGGCTGGTCGCGCTGCTCACGCCGGAGTTTTCCGTCAATGCCGATAGCCTTGCGGCACCCGGGGTCCGGCCGGAAATTCACGGTGCAGAAGCGTGGGCGAAGGAAGCCGTGCGAACAGCACGCGGCGCGCGCTTCGCCACCGCCGCGCTCATCGACGGAACGGTCGGCGTGGTGATTGCACCGCGCGGACGCCTCTTCCGCGTGCTGCGCCTTACCTTCGCCGGCGGCCGGATCGCGCATCTGGAGGTGATTGCCGATCCGGAAACGCTGCAGAAGCTGGATCTGGCCGCGGTGCCCGACTGAACGCAACTGTTCTGGTTCGCAACAGTCATTCGCTAAGAGTCTCTTGCTGCACGCTTTTCGCCCACCGCTTCTCTCCGGGCGTTTCTCCTTCCACCGCATCGGTGACCGTCATCACCGACAACTGTCCACTGCAGAAGCAATCTGAGTGGTACCCGCGTGTTGGCTGTCGTTTCGGTCTGCAAGGGGCCGTTCGCAGAGGCAACGCGCGGAGGCAGTTTCCTTCGTCCGCAATCGCTGCGCGGGCGAACTCGTCCACACGAGACCGCAAGGGGAATACAACATGCCCCTCTACGCAGAACGTCCGCCTCTGCCCTCCGACGACAAGCGATGGCGAATCGTAAACGGTACGATGCGCAAGCACGGCTACTCGCGCAACGCGCTGATTGAAACGCTGCACACGGTTCAGTCGTCGTTCGGTTATCTCGACGAGCCGTCGATCCGCTTCGTCGCACAATCGCTGCGCGTGCCGCTCAGCCAGGCCTATGGAGTGGTCACCTTCTACCACTTCTTCAGCCTCAAGCCCCCCGGCAGGCACACCTGCACCGTCTGCACCGGGACCGCCTGCTACATCAAAGGCGCGGAGAAGCTGGTAGCCCAGGCGCAAAAGGATCTGCAAATCCGGCCGGGGCAGACCACGGCAGACGGAGAGATTTCGCTCGCGACGGTCCGCTGCGTGGGCGACTGCGGCCGCGCGCCGGTGGTGCTGTTCGACGGCGAACTGACGGCGCAAATGGAGCCCGCGAAACTGACGGCCCAACTGAACCGCTGGAGGACCCAATGAACGCAGAGGAGCTCCAGCAGATCGCCGCCGGCGTGGTAGAGGAAAACAGCAAGCACGAGTTCACCGTGAATGTGTGCATGGGCACCAGCTGTCTCTCGCAGCACAGCGATCGCATCCGCGATGCCATCGAGAAGGACGCACAGGGCTGCGGCAAGAGCTGCCACGTGCGCCGCACCGGATGCATGGGCCCATGCGCGGCCGGACCCATGGTCGTGGTCGAACCAGCCGAAACGCGTTACGGCCATGTATGCGAGAGCGA
>DATGJK010000255.1:0-6697 GCA_035295245.1 Acidobacteriaceae bacterium | reverse complement strand
AGGTTTGGCCAGGAGCCGCACCAGTGGCTGCGCGACGAATTCCACAAACGCCGCCCGCAGCAGACGCATGGGCCAGGACCACGGCCAGCGCGGGTAGGCGTCCTGCTCGCCGCGCTCGCGAACGTCAGGCGCGAGGTGCGTCGCTCCGGCTCCGTCGGGAGTCGTAGCCGCTGTGATGAAGCGATTCGCAGACGACCGGTGAGCCGCTTCGGCGGGCGCGGCAGCATGATTGAGCCCCAGCCCGCGCCGCAGATCTCCGAGCGTAACCACGCGCTCCAGCTCCTCGTCATCGATCACCAGCCCAAGACGCTGCTCCAGTTCCGACTGCAGTTGCACCCGCCCCAGACTGTCCACACCCAGGTCCTCGGAAAGCCGCGACGCGTCCGTTGCATCCGGCGCGCTGGCGTGGCTGATGGAGAGAATGAGCGCGAGCAGCGGGTCGCCTTCCGGTCCGGCGCCGTCGTTGGATGGCTGCGCGTTCACCCACTCCGTGACCTTAGGCCGGCGAACTTTGCCGGTTGAGGTACGCGGAAAATCAAGCTCCGGCCAGATCCGCCATTGCCGCACCTGCTGATATTCCGCCAGCCGCTGGTTGGCGGCGACGACCGCCTGCTGCGCCTCGGCGCGCGAGCCGCGAAAAAGCAGCACAGCAACCGGCTCTGTACCCGCCGTGGTCAGCAGCGGAACCACAGCCGATGCCTGCACGCCCGGCTGCGCATCCAGCGCCGCCTCCACGTCCTCAGGATGCACGTTCAGCCCCGACGGCGTGACGATCACCTGGCTCTTGCGCCCGACGAACCTCAGTTGCCCCTGCTCGTCGCGCTGCGCCAGGTCGCCGGTGGCGAGCCACTCGTCCTCGTTCTGCCGCATGCGGCCCTGCTGCCAGGTGGACTGCGAAACCATATCGCCGCGCACCAGGATCTCGCCTTCGTCGGTGATGCGCACGTCGCGCCCCGGCAGCACCTTGCCGATCGTCCCTTTGCCCGGCTTGAACGGATGGTTCAGCGTGATGAGCGCCGACGTCTCCGTCATGCCGTAGCCCTGGATCAGGGCAAACCCCAGCGTTGTCCAGAACGACTCCAGCTCCGGCGCGAGCGAAGCGCCGCCGCAGACGAACGCCCAGAATTTGTAACCGAAGAGGCGATGAATCCGCCGCAGCTTCCACCACCGGGTCCAGACCTTCTCCCCCGCAAACGCTTCGAGGTCGCCTCTCAAATTCGGGTCCACAGCCAGCAGGTGCGAACGCAGCAGGTCGAGCACGCGGGGGACCGAGCAGAGAACGGAGATGCGCTCGTCATGAATCGTGTCAATCAGGCGCTGCGCCTGCAGGCGGTTCTCGAAGTGGACTTCAGCGCCCATCAGCGGCGGAATCCAGAGCGCCATGAACTGGCCGAACACGTGGCTGAGCGGCAGCGTGTGCAGAAATCGGATGGGGTGGAAGATGCGCTCGTATTTCAGGTACTTCTGCATCTCGCGCTCGATGGGTTCGAGGCTGGCGAGAACGTTGCGATGCGTATGCACGATGCCCTTCGGCTCGGCGGTCGTCCCGGACGTAAAGAGAATCTGAAAGGGGGAGTCCAGAGTGAGCTTCGGCTCGCGCAGATTACCCCGCGCAACGGGCAGCAGCGTGCCCGCGAAATCTTCGAATGCAAGATGCGGCGGATCGGCCGGCAATCCGCGGAGCAGGTCGGCGTCGCCAACGATCAGGCGCGGCGTCGTGCCGGCGATCACGCGAGAGGCAAAGTCCGCGGCTCCGGCGGGGTCGAGCGGCACGACAATGACGCCCCGCTGCAGGCATCCGAAGAGCACCCCCATCCACTCGAGGCCGTTCTGTCCCCAAAGCACGACGCGCTCGCCCATGGGAATCCGCCGCCGAATCAGTTCCGCCGCGAATCGGTTCGCGAGGCCGGCAAGATCGTTCCACGTGGCGGCGAAACTACGGTTGCCGCGATGCGCGACGATGGCCCGGGCATCGCCGTGGCGGCGGAAATCGTCGAGAAACGTAGCGAGGTTCGCGCGCATACGCCGCTCTTAGCCTATAACCTGCGACCATTCGCAGGCGCCGAGGCAGACACTTTCCGGAGTGTACCAGGGCTTAGAGCAGCATCTCCATGTGAACATCCGCCCGCCGGTAGGGTGAGGGCGTCACCCGCGCGGGATCGAGATGGCGGAATCCGAGCGATTCATAGACGTGGACGGCGTTCGCCAGGCTGCTGTTCGTTTCCAGCGTCAGGATTTTCGCGCCCAGCATCCGTGCAGCGTCGATCACATGCAGCAGCAGGGCCTTGCCGATACCCTGGTTGCGCAGATCTTCGCGCACCGCCATTTTCGCCACCTCATACGAGCGGGGACCGTTCACGATCAGCGCGCAGCAGCCAACGGCCTCGTCATCCTGCGTGGCAAAGTAAATATGACCTCCGGGCTGCAGAATATGCGCTTCCGGATCGGAGAGCACTTCAACGTCCTTCTCCTCGAGGCCGAAATACTTCGCGATCCACTGCTCGTTCAGGAACCGGAACACTGCCGCATCGCCGGACTGGTATTCGCGAAAGAGAACGCGTGTCGCGGACTGCATCGCCACTCTGCACCTCTGGTGCTATCAAGCCACTCTGCGGGTAAGATGTCCAATATATTGTTCGTCTCGATCAGGACCTCATGGATATGGACGACATCGAACTCCGTCACCTCCGCTACTTCATCGCCGTAGCTGAAGAGCTGCACTTTGGACGCGCGGCGCACCGGCTGCATATCGCCCAGCCTCCGCTCTCCCAACAGATTCGAAAGCTCGAGGCCACCATCGGGCATCCGCTCTTTCTCCGCACGTCGCGCCATGTGCAGCTGACCGCCGCCGGCGAGGAGCTGCTGAAACGCGCGCAGCAAAGCCTGCGCAAAATTGCCGAGGATGTGCACAGAACCAGGCAGGTAGGGCGCGGCGAAGTAGGCACGCTCACCGTCGGCTTCATTGCCTCCTCTATGCTGACCGTTTTTCCACGCATGCTCAGCGCCTACCGCAGGCAGTTTCCCGAAGTGGAGCTGCGTCTGCGCGAGTTCTACACCAGTGGCCTGCTGCGCGCTCTCCGCGACGGCACCGTCGATATCGGCTTCACCCGCGACGCCGGAGAGAACGAGGAGGGACTGCACATCGAGCTGCTCCTGCCGGAGCCCTTCATTGCCGTTGTTCCCGCGCAATATCGGCTGGCGCGGGCGGCTTCGCTCCGCATCCAGGACCTCCGCGGAGAGCCCTTCGTGCTCTTCTCGCCGGATGTGGGCCAGAACGCCTGGAATAAGGTAGCGCAGCTGTGCCAGCAGGGCGGCTTCCGTCCCCGAGTGGTTCAGGAAGCGCCGCACTGGCTCTCGATCTTGCGCCTGGTGAGCGCGGGTCTGGGCGTCACCATCGCTCCTGTATGCGTAAAGAAGATCGCCGACGAAGGTGTGCGCTGCCTGCGCTTGCGCGGCGCGACCGTCGTCAGCCACCTCGAACTCGCCTGGCGCGAAGAGGCGCTGACCGAATTGGAGATGAGTTTTCTGGCCCTCGCGCGCCACACGTTCCGCAAATCCGGCCGCTCCTTGCCGGCCTATGCCCGCGCAAAGTCGATATAGCCGTGCTCCGGATCGGTCCGGACCAGAGTCGCGCGCAGTTTATCGCCGACGTCGAGGCCCTTCTGCCCGCGCACCAGCATGCCCTCGACGTGCGGCTTGATCGTGCGAACGAACGTGCCATGCTCGTTGACCCCGGTAACAATGGCGTCGAAGCTCTGTCCGATGCGCCCGCTCATCGCCACTGCGGCGATCCTTTTCTGCATTTCGCGGGAGACCTTGCGTTCCGCGTCCTCCATGCGCGTGCACTGCGCCGCGACCTGGGCCAGTTCATCGTCGGAGTAGGGGGAGCGCTGCCCGGCGACCATCGCCTTCAGCAGCCGCTGGGTGAGCAGATCGGCATAGCGGCGGTTCGGCGCCGTAGAGTGCGTGTAGTCCTGCACCGCGAGGCCGAAGTGTCCTTCCGCGGGCTGACCGGCCTTGTCGAGCACGTATTCGCCGGGACCGAGCAGCTTGATCACGGCGAGCGAGAGATCGGCAAAGTGATCGGGATCCTTTGCCTGCTGCGCCAGCAGAAAATCGTGCAGGGGCTTCGGATCGGGATCGGCCGGAAGCTGCGTGCCCATCTGTCGTGCCAGCTCCACGATGCGATCCCAGCGCTTCGGCGTCTTCACCACGCGGCGAATCGAGGAAAATTGCTTCGCCTCCAGCGTGCGCGCCACCACCCCATTGGCCGCGATCATGAAATCTTCGATCAGCTGCGTGGCTGCGTTCTTCACCTCGGCTTCGATGTCGATCTCGCCGTCGCTCATGCAGATCGGATGGGTCTCGATGGTCTGCAGGTTGAGTGCTCCCTGGCTGGAACGCTGACGGCGCAGAAGCTGGGCAATGTCGTTCTGCATTTTCAGCTGCTGCTGCAGTTCAGGCGAGGCGGCAACCTTCTGCGGCGCTGCGGCGCTTCCGGCGAGCCACGCGCCGACGGACGGGTAGGCGAGTTGCGCTTTATTAACAACCTGGGCGCGGTAGATGTCGCTGGCGGTGATATTCGCCTGCGCGTCCACGGTGAACTCAATGACGACGGCCCCCCGTTCCTGGTCCTGCAGCAGCGAAGTGCTGCCGGTGGAGAGCTCCTCCGGCAGCATGGGGAAGATTTCGACCCCGGTGTAGACCGTCGTCGTCTCGCGCAGCGCATGGCTGTCGATGGGGCACCCTTTGGGAGCCCAGGCGTCCACGTCGGCGATGCCGATGAGGACGCGATAGCTGCCACCCGGCAGAACCTCGGTGTACTCGATCTGATCGAGGTCCCGGGAGGTGTCGTTGTCGATCGACGACCACAGCAGGCCGCGCAGATCGCGCGCCCCCTGCGCAGCAGCGGGAGGATGCGCGCGCAGCTGTTCAAGCTGCTGGTTCACCGCCGGCGGAAAGTCCGGCTCGAATCCGTGCTCCATCATGGAGCGGCGCGCCGCCGCGGCGAGGTCGTAACGGAGCTGATGGCTCATTGGACTCCTTAGATTTGCGGAAGGCCAAGGCTATCACGGCGATGTTCGCGCCCGAACTATGCGCTCCAGAAAGCGCTTGCTGTCCAACCAGTTAGCTCCTTCGATACTCCAACAGGAGGCATGGCGCTGCGCAAACTGAAACCCGAACCGACCCCGGACGATGCCAAACAATCCAAGCAGCTCGACCTCGACCGGCCCACCGCGAACGCAATCTACGAGCAGGCTCTGCGCAATGGACGCCGCGAGTTGGAGCGGCCTGCGATTGCCCTGGCCGTCTCCGGAGTGGTGGGCGGCCTGACCATGGGACTCACCGGCCTGAGCGTCTCCGTCGTCCAGGGCCAGATCGGCAATGCGCCATGGGCGGAGTTCATCTCCCTCCTCTTCTACCCCATGGGTTTCCTGGCGGTGATCCTCGGGCGAGGACAGCTCTTCTCAGAGAACACGCTCTACCCGATTGCGCTCATTCTTGCCGAGCGGCGCGGCGTCTGGAAGACCCTGCGCCTGTGGGCCATCGTGTTTCCGACCAACGTGGCGGGCGCATATCTGTTCGCGCTGCTGGCGGTGCGCACCAAGGCTCTGCAACCCCAGACCGTGCACGCTCTGACACAGCTGGGCTCGGCGGCCACCGATCCCACCGTGCGGCACATCTTCTGGAGCGGCGTCATCGGCGGCTGGCTGATTGCCATGGTCGCCTGGCTGGTGAGCGCCAGCCATTCCATTACCGGATCGGTGGCCGTGATCTGGCTGCTGTGCTTTGTGGTCGGCACGGGGCACTTCGCCCACTGCATCGCCACCAGCGGAGAGATCCTCTCCGCCGTGCTGAATCACGCCGTTCCGGCCAGAATGTACTTCCGATGGCTGCTGCCCGCGACGCTGGGCAATGTGACGGGCGGCGTGTGCCTCGTCACCCTGCTCGAATACGGCCAGGTCAAGCTCGAATAGGCCGCAAGAGCCCTGCGTGAGAAGATTCCTGCGGATATGCCCCCGCAACGCTCCACCATTGTCTGGTTCCGGCGCGACCTGCGGTTAAGCGATCATCACGCCTTGCACTCCGCGCTGGCGACTGGATGGCCGGTCGTACCGGTCTTTGTCGGGTCGCCGGAAGAGGCGTTCACCCCCGGAGCGGCGTCGCGCTGGTGGCTGCAGGGCTCGCTCCGACGTCTGGATGAATCGCTGCGTGCGAAGGGATCGCGTCTGATCGTTCGCCGCGGTCCGGCAGCGAAGGCGCTGGCAGATCTCGCGCGCGAATGTGGAGCGCGTCAGGTCTTCTGCCATCGCGTGGATGAGCCCGCTGCCCTGCGAGCCGAGCGCAGAGTGGAAGAGGAACTCAGCGCGCACGGAATCGAGCTCGCGAAGAGCGCGGGTAATCTGCTCTTCGAACCGGGAACGCTTCGTACCAGCGCCGGAAGCGCCTTCCAGGTGTTCACACCGTTCTGGCGCGCGCTGTGGAACCGGCGCGGCGAAATTCGCCAGCCGCTGGCCGCGCCGGAGGCGATCCCCTCGCCGGCGAACTGGCCCGTTTCCCTCGACATACGCGAGCTGGAACTCGAGCCGAAAATCGACTGGGCGGCCGGTCTCCGCGCCGCCTGGACTCCCGGCGAAGATACGGCGCGCCGGCAATTGCGCGCCTTCACCCGCAGCGCTCTGCCCGCTTACGATGC
>DATGJK010000254.1:0-3386 GCA_035295245.1 Acidobacteriaceae bacterium | reverse complement strand
CGGACGACTTTTCGCCCAACGGCCAGGATTGGGGCTTTCCGCCGCCCGACGCGGAGCGGCATCGGGAAGATGGATACCGGCTGTTCGCCGAATCGATCCGCAAGAACTGCCGCCACGGCGGCGCGCTGCGGATCGACCACGTGATGCGCCTCTTCCGCCTGTACTGGATTCCCGACGGCTGCGATGCCACCCGCGGAGCGTATGTCAAAGAACGCAGCGACGACTTCCTTCGCATCCTGGCGCTGGAGAGCGTGCGCAATCGCGTAGTGGTGGTGGGGGAAGACCTGGGAACCGTGGAGCCGGCGGTGCGCGAGAGCCTGGCGCGCTTCGGAGTGTTGAGCTATCGCCTGTTCTATTTCGAGAAGAACTCGCAGAGCGAGTTCCGCTGCCACGGCGAATATCCGCGACAGGCGCTGGTGGCTTCCACCACGCACGACCTGCCGACGCTGGCCGGCTACTGGGCGGGCGCCGACATTCAGGCGCGGCGCGATGTGTGCATGTTGGACGAAGCCGGATGGCGCAGCCAGATGGAGGCCCGCGCGGTGGAGAAGCAGAAGATGCTGGACGTGCTGTTCCACGAAGGCTTGCTGAATCCGGCGCTGCCGCGCTCGGCCGCGGCCTATCCCGAACTCACCGGCGAGCTGCATCACGCCGTCGCCGGGTTCCTGGCGCTCACCCCGTCACAGCTTCTGGCAATCAATCAGGAGGATCTCACCAAGGAGACGGCGCAGCAGAATCTGCCCGGAACCACGTGGCAGTATCCGAACTGGGGGAGGAAGATGCGGTTCACGGTGGAACAGTTGAAGCACAATGTGGAGGCGCACAATTACACCGTGATGTTTCGCGACTGGATTGAGAAGGCGGGTAGAACGAACCCGCGAGAGGAAGGAGGGGCAGGCTCAGCGGGCTAAGCCTGCCCCATTGTCAACCTACCGGCTCAGTTTCCTCACTTTCTTCCGCAAAAGCATGCAGGCGCCGAGAATGCCGGATCCCGCAGTGAAGAGCGAGGCCGGTTCCGGAACGCCGCTGCCGCCGGGACCGCCCTGGCCGCCGTTGGTCTGCACCAGGTTCTCGAACTGCGAGATGGTGGCGCTGCCGCTGCCACCCACTTCGACGATGTTCTTGTTCACCTGGACGGTGTTGGTCGCCGACGTGAAGACCACGGCGGCCGACTGCACGGGCGGCGGGTTGTTCACGTTGTCATCCACCATGAGACTGTAGGAGCTGCTGGCCGGAGCGCATGAGCCATTGGCCTGGCGAGTGGTGGTGCAAACGCCTTCCACGATGGTTGCGCTGGCTCCGCTGCCGCGGGCGCCGTAGCTCAGAAGCGCCACGCTGTCTCCGGTAAGGGCCGCTGCCCCGTTGGTTGAGACGATGTTATACGCAAGGACGGCATTCGAAGAAAGGCCCGCGCCCGCGGTCCATGCGCCCTGGAAGATGAAGCCGACGTCACCCGAGCTGTCGGAGACCGGCGTCACCTGGACGGTTGTTTCCGCGGGCAGGCCGTTGGACGCACTGTACGAGAAATTGCTGAAGGTGAGTCCTCCGAGCGTGCAGGAGTAGTTATTCGCGTCATTGTTCGTGTACACATTCAAACTGGTGGATGTGCACATGGGAGCAGCCCACATTGCCGACGATATTAGCAATAAGGGGCATACCAAGAGTAGTTTTTGTTTGATCATTCTCATCTCCGGACGGAGCCGTAGGCTCCGGTATCTCTGCGTGGAAAATTGTGCCTGACTGCTTTATGTGGCGCGCTGTTCGGGCAGTTCAGGCCCCTCTGTGACCTTTGAGCGGAGCTCTGGGCGGTCTCCTTCCGTCACCGTACCCCCACTCGTACTGCGAGTGTAGCGGCAGCGGAAAAGGCCGTCAATGGCGCCACTTACTCATGGTGTAAGTTCAGGCACGCGGAAATTATTAACTGACGTAAGTATCGTACGGATTATGGCTCAGGGGTTCCGATGCAGACATGATTGAATGAAATCGCTCACCGGGAAAGGCGCTGTGAACAGACAACCGCAATAGCCCAAAGCAAAAGGGGAGTGGCTTGGAAAACCTGGAAGGATGAATACGGCGAGATCAGGACAGGGCAGGCTTAGGAGGGCTAAGCCTGCCCTTTGCGAACACTATCGCGTCAATTTCCTCACTTTCTTCCGCAGAAGCATGCAGGCGCCGAGAATGCCGGATCCTACGGTGAAGAGCGAGGCCGGTTCCGGAACGCCGCTGCCGCCGGGGCCGCCCTGGCCGCCATTGGTCTGCACCAGGTTCTCGAACTGCGAGATAGTGGCGCTGCCGCTGCCGCCCACTTCGACGATGTTCTTGTTCACCTGGACGGTGTTGGTCGCCGTCGTGAAGACCACCGCATCGGATGGCACGGGAGGCGGGTTGTTGGCGTTGTCGTACACCGTCAGACTATAGGCGTCGGACGCCGGAACGCACGAGCCGTTGGACTGGCGGGCGGTGGTGCAAACCCCTTCCACGATCGTTGCGCTGGCTCCGCTACCGCGTGCGCCGTAGCTCAGGAGTGTAACGCTGTCGCCGGTAAGGGCCATTGCGCCATTGCTCGACATGATGTTGTACACAAGGACGGCGTCCGAGGAAAGACCTGCGCCCGCTGTCCATGCGCCCTGGAAGATGAAGCCGACGTCACCCGAGCTGTCGGAGACCGGCGTCACCTGGACGGTGCTTTCAGCCGGAAGGCCATTGGACGCGGTATACGAGAAGTTGCTGAACGTCAGGCCGTCGAGCGTACAGGAGTAGTTGTTCGCATCATTGTTCGTGTACACATTCAATGTGGTGGATGTGCACATGGGAGCAGCCCATACCGCCGACGCGAGTAGCAGCACAGGGCATACCAAGAGTAGCTGTCGTTTGATCATTCTCATCTCCGATGTGGAGCCTGGGGCTCCGGGACTCTCTGCGCGGGAAATTCTGCTTGACTGCCGACGTGGCGCACTGCCCGGCAGTTCAGACCCGTTTCTGGTCTTTGAGCGGCGCTCGGGTCGGTTTCCCTCCGTTGCCCTACCCTCCACTCGTTCTGTTTGCGAGTGTAGCGTCAGGCGGGAGAGAGCGTCAACGGCGCTACTTAGCGGTGATGTAAGTCCCGGCACCTCGAACTTACAGGCTTCAGTAAGTATCGTACGTATTAAGGTTTGGTAACCTGAACGGCGTGCGGTTTCTACCGCCCGCGGCCGCCGTTTGGTAGGGAATCGCCCACGGCCCGGGGCGCGCGGCTCTCGAAGAATGCGGGATCGAATATACGCTTGTCCGGCTCCGCCGCGTGGAACGGCGTGAAGTCCGGCTGCGATGTGAAGCAATCCCCCAAATCCGCCGCGGCCGCATCGAACAGGTTGAGCGGCGGCAGGTGAAGCAGCCGGAAGACCGTC
>DATGJK010000253.1:0-12817 GCA_035295245.1 Acidobacteriaceae bacterium | reverse complement strand
TGCTACGGCGCCGACCTCATGACATGGTTCATGAACGGCGCGACGCCCATCAGCGTCACCGCGGTCGCGCAAACCGACAAACCCGACATCTATCCCCGCGTCGACGACGACGCCACCATCATCCTCCGCTATCCCAAGGCTCAGGCCGTCCTCATGCCCTCCTGGGACTGGACCTTCAGCCGCAAGGACACGGAGGTTTACGGCACGAAGGCGTACGCCTTTGCTCTCAACTCCAGTCACATCGTCGAGCGTATGTCCGAATCCAGCCCGGAAGCCGCCCTCACCATCCCGCCGCTGAACCCGCCGCAGGACACTTCTCTGCACTACCTCGCGGCCGTGGTCCGCGGCCAGCTTGACCCCGACCACGACCTCACCTCGCTCGACACCAACGTGATCGTCATGCAGATTCTCGATGCAGCCCGCCAGTCCGCCCACACCGGAAAGACCATCACCCTCCATCCGCTGCCCTGAGAGCCGCTGCACCGGCGTATTCTGAAGTGTGGTCCGTCCCCGTCTCCTCTTCGCCTGCTTGGTCCTGGCTCTGTTCGCGTCAGCGCCCGTGGCGCGCGCGCAATACTCCGCCGATCAGCCCGTCGGCACGACCGCGCAGCGGGTTCCCGACTGGCAAAAGCACGCCGGCATCGACCAGAATCTCAACGCCGGCCTGCCTCTCAGCGCTCCCTTCAAGGATGAATCCGGCCGCGACGTCCGCCTCGGCGACTTCTTCGGTCACAACAAGCCCGTCATGATGGCGCTGATGTACTACAACTGCCAGCTGCTCTGCCCGCAGGTCCTCCACGGTATGGCTGAGGCGCTGCACGCCAGCGGCTTCCGCGCCGGACACGAATACGACGTGGTCGTCGCGAGCATCGACCCGGCCGACACGCCTGCCGCCGCCGTCATGGAGAAGCAGCATTTCCTCTCCATGCTCGACGCTCCACCCTCCGCTGCCGATTCGGTCCACTTCCTCACCGGCCCGCAATCCTCCATCACCGCGCTCGCCCAGGCCACCGGATTCCACTACGTCCGCGTCCCTGGCCCCGATGGCAAGCTCGACCAGTTCGCGCACTCCAGCGTGATCATGATTGCCACCCCCGACGGCCGCCTCTCCAAATACCTCTTCGGCATCGACTATCAATCGCGCGACGTCCGCCTCGCGATCATTCAGGCCAGTTCGCACCGCATCGGCACGCTCAGCGACCTCGTCCTGCTCTACTGCTGCAACTACTCGCCCAGCCAGGGACGCTACACCGTCGCCGTGCTCCGCATTCTCGGCCTCGCCGGATTGGCTTCCCTCATCGCCGTCATCGGCATGCTCTGGCTCCTCTCCAAAAAACCAAAGAACACCGCCGTCGGCGTCTGAAGCCACACATCGCCGTCTGCCCTCATCTCACAGGAAAAGGCCCACAAAAAAAGCCGAGAGGTGCGCCATGAAGGCTGTCGTTCTCTACGAATACGGTGACGTCAACAAACTGCAGTTTGAAAACGACCAGCAGGAACCGCCGTTCGGGCCCACCGAAGTCCGCGTGCGCGTGCACGCCACCAGCATCAATCCCATCGACTGGAAAATTCGCAGCGGCGCAGCACGCAGCCGCATGCCCGTCGACTTCCCCGCCATCCTCGGCCGCGACCTTGCCGGTGAAGTCGTCGATTTCGGTCGCGATGTCACCGGATTCCACAAGGGCATGCGGGTCATGGCTCTGGCCAATGGCACCTACGCCGAATTCACCACCGTCCGCGCCGACGTGCTCGCTCCCATTCCCGACAAGCTCAGCTACACGCAGGCCGCCGCGCTTCCGCTCGTCCTCACCACCGGAGCGCAGCTCATCGAACGCGCCGTCAATGTGCAGTCTGGCTGGAGCGTCCTCGTCACCGGTGCTCTCGGCGGAGTCGGCCGCACCGCCGTTCACGTTGCCCGCAAGCACGGCGCGCGCGTCATAGCCGGAGTGAAACGCAGCCAGATCGACGAAGCTTCAACGCTCGGCGCGGACCGCGTGATCGCCATCGATACCGAGGAGGAAATCCCCAACCTGCGCGACCTGGACGCCATCGCCGACACCATCGGCGAGCCGGCCATCGGCCGTCTCCTCCGCTATTTGAAGGACGGTGGCGTCCTCGGCTCCGTGCTCGGTCAGCCCGAATCCGCGCGCGGCCGCAACATCCAGGTCCGCGCCATGATGGCGCAGCCGGACGCTTCCCGTCTTTATGAATTAGCCGACGACGTCGCCCGCGGCGAATTTACCATCCCCATCGCGCAGACGTTTCGCCTCGAAGAAGCTCGCAAAGCTCAGGACCTCGCCGAACACGGTCATCCGCACGGCAAAGTCCTGCTCGTCGCCTAACGGCGATGCGCCAGCGGGATGGAGGCCCGGCCATTCTCGTTCTCCGCCTCGGCTGTTGCCTGTTCCCTATTGCCTGTTGCCTGATTTCGCACCATCATCGCCGCCACGTACGCCGCGCCGAATCCGTTGTCGATGTTCACCACGCACACATTTGGCGAGCACGAATTCAGCATGCCCAGCAGCGCCGCCAGGCCGCCAAACGCCGCGCCATAGCCCACGCTTGTCGGCACCGCAATCACTGGAGCAGCCACCAGCCCCCCGACCACACTCGGCAGCGCGCCCTCCATCCCGGCGCACACAATCGCCGCCTTCACCGAATTCAGCGTCTCCCGCTCCGCCAGAATGCGATGCAGCCCCGCCACCCCCACATCGGCGATGCGGTTCACCTCCAGCCCCAGATACTCCGCCGTCACCGCGGCTTCCTCCGCCACCGGCAGATCGCTGGTGCCCGCACAGATCACCGCAATCCTTCCTGCGCTCTCGTCTGCCGCCATCCGGTTCAGCCCGATGATCCGCGCCGCCTCGTGATACACCGCCTGCGGCACCCGCTCGATCACCGCATCGGAAGCCTCCGCGCTCGCCCGTGTCGCCAGCACGCTGCCGCCGGCCGCCGCCATACGCGCAAAAATCTCCGCCACCTGTTCCGGAGTCTTCCCCGCCGCGTAAATCACCTCCGGCAATCCCAGCCGCAGGCTGCGGTGATGATCGATGCGCGCGAATCCCGCATCCTCATAAGGCAGCCGCCCCAGTTCGCGCATCGCCGCCGCCGGCGTCAGCGCGCCCGCCTGCACGCTCTCCAGCAATTGCAGAATCGCCTCCCGCGTCACGCCTTCACCCCGCTCTGTTCCGAATACGCTCCCGCCGCGGCTTCCATCACGGCGCGCAGAGGAACATCGTGCTCCCGTGCCGCCCGCCTGCAATCTTCGTACTCCGGCATCGCATGCAGCACCTCACCCGCCGCCGACGCAATCTTCATCCGGATTTTTCCGTACTGTGTTTCCACGGTCACGAACGCCCGATCCAGGATCCTGCGTTCCTCTTCACGCCGCCGGATGCCCAGTGTCGTCGTCTCGCGAAAGAGCAGCGCCGCGAGCGCCTCTTCATTTTCCAGTCGGCAAAGCACCGTCAGCAACGTGCCCAGCCGCCCCTTCTTCATCGTTACCGGAGACGCCATCACGTCCAGCGCGCCCTGCTCCAGCGCCAGTTCCATCGCATGCGCCAGCACCTGCGGCGTGACATCGTCCATCGCGCATTCGAGGACCACCACGCGATCCCCCGAGAACGCACCTGTACTGACCCGCTCCGCCGTCCCCACAGAAAGCCGCAGCACGTTGGCAAAGCCTTCCGGATCGCGATTCCCAGCCCCATACCCGCTTGTCGTCACCGTAACGGGGCTCTTTGCGTCGAATCGGCACTCCAGCGCCCGCAGCAGCGCCGCTCCTGTTGGCGTGGTCAGCTCCATTTGCGGACCCGCCGCAACCGTCGGCGCCCCCTTCAGCAATTCCGCCGTAGCCGGAGCTGGAACCGGCATCTGCCCATGCGCGCAGTTCACAAACCCGCTGCCCACGTTCACCGCGCCGCAGCGCCACTCCTCGACACCCAGCGAAGCCGCGCCCACGGCCGCGCACACGATATCGGTAATCGTGTCCACCGCGCCGACTTCGTGGAAATGCACTTGCTCCGGCGCGATCCCGTGCACCTTCGCCTCGGCATGCGCCAGCAGCTCAAACGCCCGCAGCGCAATCCGCTTCGCCTCGTCCCCAATCGCCGCCGCCTCGATCAGCTCCCGAATCTGCGGCCAGTTGCGGCTCGGCCCGTGCTCATGCACGTGAGCATGTTTTGCGTGATGATCACCGTCTCCATCTTCCTGCGTGTGCGTGTGATGGTGATCGTGATCCTCCGCCACCCGCCCGTGTTCCAGCACCTCCACCTTCGTCGCGCGAATCCCATTCCGCGCCACGCTGCGCACCCGCAGCTCCGCCCCGATGCCCAGCGAACGCGCCGCATTCTGCAGCAATTCCTCCGCCACGCCCGCATCGAGCAGCGCGCCCAGCATCATGTCGCCGGAAATCCCGGCAAAGCACTCCAGCTTCGCAACCTTCATATCGCTCTCAGGAACGCCGTCCCCCCAGCATCTCCGCTGGCAGCAGTTCGTTCATCGATCCGGAACGGTAGCCGTCGCAGTCCACGGCGACATAAGGAAACCCCGCGCCCCGCACCGCCGCAGCCATCTGCCGGAAGAATTCCGGACGCAGCGCCGCCGCCATCTCCTCCTCGGCAATCTCCACCCGCGCCACGCTGCCGTGGTGCCGCACCCGGAACCGCCGCAGCCCCAGCGCGCGCAGCGCCTCCTCGGCCTCCTCCACCTGCCGCAGCGCCTCGGTTGTCACCCGCCGCCCGTACTCGATCCGCGACGACAAGCACGCCGATGCCGGCTTATCCCACACGCGCAGACCTGCCTCCTGGGCCAGCGCCCGGATATCCGCTTTCGTCAGCCCCGCATCCGCCAGCGGAGCCGCCACCCGATGCTCGACCGCCGCCCGTTGCCCCGGGCGAAAATCCCGTCCGTCGTCCACATTCAGCCCGTACGCCACGGCCGAAAATCCGCGCCTCTCCCGCTCCGCCTCCAGCACCGTAAACAGCTCATCCTTGCAGTGAAAGCAGCGGTTCGACTCGTTTTTTGCGTAATTTTCATCTTCCAGCTCGCGCGTTTCCACCACCAGCAGCGGAATCCCCTGCTCCTCCGCGAACGCCACCGCATCGCGATAATGGCTCCGCGCCAGCGACGCAGAATCCGCCAGCACCGCCAGCATCCGGTCGCCCAGCGCCTGGTGCGCCGCCCACGCCAGATACGCCGAATCCACTCCGCCGGAGTACGCCACCAGCACGCTGCCCAGTTCCCGCAGCCGGCTCTCCAGCCCCGCTCGTTTTCCGCTCAAGTCCATAAAATCCGCGTCCGGCCCTGCTCCCTGATGCTAACTCTCCGCTCCCTCCGGCAGGAAATTTCGATGCATCTGAACCAATGGAGCACCCGGAATTTCAAATCTGGGAAGATAGATAACACCAGGCGATGACGATCCTCCACGCGGGCACGGTCCTCACCCCGGAAGAACGGCTGGCCAGACGCAAGCTGATCATTCGGGATGCCATATCGCTGGTGACGCTTTTTCTCATCACCGCTGTGATCTTCGCGCTCACCTTGCTCCTCCATCGTTCCTTCGAAGATCACCGCGAAGAACTCGGCAATCGCTGGCGCAGCCGCGGCGAGCTGGCCCTCCAGCAGGGCCATCCGAAGCAGGCCGTCGAGGCGCTGCGGTCCGCCCTCGCCTACGTCCCGAACCGCCAAACGGAGGTCGATCTCGCTACCGCTCTCGCCGACGCCGGAAACACCGTCGAGGCCACAGCCTACTTCAACACCTTGTGGGACTCTGCTCCCGGCGATGCCATCATCAACCTGCAGCTTGCCCGCCTGGCAGTAAAAGCCGGCAATGAGCCGCTCGCCGTCCGCCATTATCAGGCCGCCATCGACGGCACCTGGCAGGGCAACGGCTTTGACCGCCGCCGCGAAGTCCGCCTCGAACTCGCCCGCTACTATATCTCCCGCCGCCAGCTGGACCAGGCTCGCACCCAGCTTCTGATCGCAACCAGCAACGCCCCCGACAATCCTCCCGCCATCAAGCTCGGCATCGCCGGTCTCCTCGAACAAGCCAACGATCTCCCCAGCGCGCTCGGCGTCTATCGCGCCATGGCCGCCCATCGCCCCATTCCCGTTGCCGCGCTGGAAGGCGCCGGCCGCACCGCATTCCATCTCGGCATGTATCGCGTGGCCAGCGGTTACCTCGGCATGCTGATCGCCCGGTCTGCTATTACTCCCATCCCCGACGCCGAAAAGAATGCCGCGCGCAGCATGCTGGATATGTCCAACCGCATCCTGGTTCTCTATCCCGGCTACGAGGAGCCGGCCCGCGTCCGCGCCCAGCGCATCCTCGCGCTGAAGGGCATCGCCAATAAGCGCCTCACCACCTGCGCCTCCAATCCCGCCGCTGCCCCCCATCTCGGAGCCCTGACCGCCCGTTGGGGACAGCTTCCCAGCCGTCTAACCGCTCAGCAGCTCGAGCAGCAGCCCGATCTGGAACAATCCATTCTGCAGCTCGTCTTTGACACTGAAACCACCACCGCGCAGACCTGCGGCGCGCCTTCCGGAGACGACGCCCTCCTGCTGCGCATCGCGCAGAATCCCGGCGCTGTTGAACAGGACTAAATGGCCGACCCTCGGATCGAGTCCGTGCAAACCGCCCCCAGCCCCGGCGTCGGCTTCCCGGGAGCTGTCGGCGAATCCTCCGCTGCTCCGGGCGGACCTTCTTCGCGCGCAAGCCTCGCTGCCACCATTGACCGCATCGCACCGACCCGCGACGAGCGCCTCTTCCTCGTCCTGTCCATCTTCATCGGCGTCATCTCCGGACTCCTCGTTGTCTCCTTCCGCATCGCCATCGAGTGGGTGAAGATTCTCGCCCTCGGCTCGGCTCCGCACGCCGGACAGCTTCGCCTGCTCTACATGCCGGCGCTGGCCGGGCTCGTCGTCGCCGCCCTCGTCATGTGGTTCTTTCCTGCGGCTCGCGGCAGCGGCGTCAACCAGACCAAAGCCGCGTTATATGTCTACGACGGTTACATATCCTTCCGCACCGTCGTCGGCAAATTCATCACCTCTGCGCTCGCCATCGGCGCCGGACATTCCCTGGGTCCCGAGGACCCAAGTCTCCAGATCGGCGCTGGAGTCGCCTCCATCATCGCCCGCAATTTGCGCCTCTCCCGCCGCCGCCTGCGCATGTTTGCCCCCATCGGCGCGGCTGCCGGACTCGCCGCCGCCTTCAACGCCCCCATTTCCGCCATTCTGTTCGTCATCGAGGAGGTCATCGGCAGCTGGAGCGCCGCCGTCCTCGGTTCTCTCGTCCTCTCCGCCATTTCCAGCGTGGTCGTGGCCCGCGCCTTCTGGGGCCCCGAACCCATGTTCCGCATCCCCTCCATCGAGCTCCGCGACCCGCGCGAGCTCATGGCCTATGCTGTCCTCGGCGTGATTGGCGGCCTGGTCGCTCCCCTCTTTGCCAGGAGCCTCGGCTTCCTGCGCCCACGCCTCCGCGCGATGCGGCGGAGCGCGCTCTACCTGCAGCCTGCCGTCGCCGGCCTCATGGTCGGCGCCATCGGATACTTCGGTTTCCCCCAGGTCATGGGCACCGGTTACGACATCATGGACCAGGCCATGCACGGACAGTTCATCTGGCAGGTGCTCCTGGCCCTGGTCTTCCTCAAGCTCCTCGCCACCACGCTGTCCTTTTCCAGCGGAACACCCGGCGGCATGTTCGCTCCCACGCTCTTTATCGGAGCCATGCTCGGCGGCGCGGTCGGCGGATTCGAAAAGCACTTCTTCCCCCACCTCACCGGTTCCACCGGAGCCTACGCGCTCGTAGGCATGGGCGTGCTCTTCGCCGGATTCCTCCGCGTTCCCCTGACCTCCGTCTTCATGGTGCTCGAGGTCAGCGGCAATTACTCCATCATTCTGCCGGTCATTCTGGCCAACACCATCGCCTTCCTGCTCTCACGCAGCCTCCAGCCGGTAGGGATCTTCGAAATCTTCACCCATCAGGATGGCCTCGAGCTGCCCTCCATGGAAGAGCAGCGCGAGGAATCCGTCCTGCACATTGAGGACGCCCTGCATGCCGTCAGTGTGCCCGTTCTGCGCGGCTCCGACGTCTTATCCACCGCGACCGCCGCTCTGGCTGACTCAGGCGCCGGATCCTGCCTCATCCACCTCAACGACGGTTCGTGGTATGCCATGAGTTCCAGCGAATTGACCGGCGCCGCCGCCATGCTTACCCCGGAAACGCCCATCGAGCGCGCGGTTAAACCCGAGCGCTGTCCCATGCTCTTTCCCGACATGCCGCTCGAACAGGCGCTCCACTACTTCCCGCGCTGGCCGCTGCTGCCCATCTGCAACCGCGCCACGCGCGGCGCCCTCGAAGGCGTGCTCACGCTCGACGACGTTCTCAGCCGCTACCGCAATCCCGACTGACTCCCGGCTTGCATCGCTGGCTCTCCGCCACTACGCTCAACTTTCAGGAGTTCCTCTGAACACCTCTCGATGCTGAGTCTCTATCAACGGCTGATTCTCGGTTGCCTGCTGCTCATCGCGCTGGTCACCACCGTCAGCATGCTGGTGCGCACCTCGTTCCTGCACCTCGCCGCGCTGGATGCCCAGGTGCGTGTCGCGGACACGGCGGTCGCCTCGCTGGCCTCCACCCAGGCTTCGCTGGCCCATGAGGAGATCATCGCCGCTCGCATCGCCACAGGTACCGCCCACATTTCCGATTTCCGCGATCAGGCTCGCGAAACGCGCAGCGATTTGCAGGTGGCCATGGCCGACGTCCGCGCCTTCGACCGTTCCCTCGATATCGGAGACCTGGCCCGCCGCCATCAGCGTCTGATGGATCACACCCCCGATGATCCCGCCAGCCTCGCCCGCGATCTCGAATCCCTCCACCTCGAGCTCCGTCAGGATCTCGAGCGCCTCTTCACGCAGCGCTCCGCCACCGTCACCAACGTCCGCCTCCAGCAGGAGTCTCTCCGCTCCCGCCTCATCACTGCCTGCGGTTTTGCCATCGCTGCCGCCACCGCTATCTCCGCCGTCATGCTCCTGCTGGTCGTCGTTCCTCTGCGCCACACGGCGCGCGTCGCCCGCCGTATTGGCCAGGGCGATCTCCACCAGCGCGTCGAGTGGCGTTCCCGCGACGACCTCGGCACCATCGCCACCGAACTCAATCGCCTCGCCATCCGTCTGCGCGATCTGCGAGAAACCGAGTCCGGCCGCCGCCAGATGGAGTTCCAGCTCATCGACGCCGTGGTCCGCTCCATCTTCGAGCCGGTCATCGTCACCGATGGCCGCGGCCAGGTCCTGAAGCTGAACCAGGCCGCCGTCGAGGTCCTCGGCGGCTCGTCGGACGACCGCATGATCCTCGCCAACACCCCCGGCGGCGACAAGATTCTGAATGCCATCCGCGCAGCCCTCTCCATGCAGCGCGCCACCACCGGCGAAGAAGGCCAGGCCGCACTGATGCCCATGAAAATTGGCCAGGCGAATCGCAGCTTCCGCCTCCGCACCACGCCCATGCGCGATGCGGAAGGCAAGCTCCTGGGCGCAGTCACCCTCCTTGAAGACGTCACAGAAATTGCCGAGGTCGATCAGTTCAAGAGCCGCTTCCTTTCCGTCGCCTCCCAGCGGCTGCGGGATCCCCTCCGGCGCCTGCGCCTGTCGCTCTACGCCCTCGTCGAGGGCCATGCCGGCGAAATGAATTCGCTCCAGTCCGAACTGGCCGAAAGCGCCGCGGATGAAGCCGAGCATCTCGACGACCTCATGCTCGACCTGATCGAGGTCGCCGAACTCGAAACCGGCCGCCGCCAGCTCAAGCCGGAAAAGGTCCGGCCCATTGACGCATTGCGCGACGCCCAGGCCCGCTTCCGCGATGCGTCACGCGACAAAAACATCGACTTCGAAGTGGATGCCTTCGAAGACATCGCCTTCATGCAGGCGGACCGCCGCGCCGTCCGCACCATCCTCGACAACCTCATTGCCAACGCTCTGCGTTACACGCCCGAAGGCGGCCACGTCACCATTGGCGCCGCTGAGCTCGCCGACCGCGTCCAGTTCTTTGTGCGCGACAACGGACGCGGCATCGAAACCGAACGCCTGCCAACCATCTTCGGACGCTTCACCGCCGATGGCGGCGGGGATACCGGCCTCGGCCTCGCCCTCGTGCGCCGCCTGGTCGAATCCCAGGGCGGCCAGGTGTCGGTGGAGAGCCGCCTCGGCGGCGGCACCACCTTCCGCTTCACCTTACCCATTGCCGCTGCCGAACCCCACCGGCATCCTGTAGAGGCGGGCTGAATTCCCCATGACCGACCTGACGCCAACCCGATCCGACGTCGTCGAACCCGGCCGCCTGCGCGTCTATCTCGGCGCCGCTCCCGGCGTCGGCAAGACCTACCGCATGCTCGAAGATGCCCACTTGATGAAACGCCAGGGCATCGACATCGCAATCGGATTCGTCGAGCCGCATGGCCGCGCCGACACCGCCGCGCTCGTCGATGGACTCGAAGTCATCCCTCTGCACGAAATTGAGTACCGCTCCGTCACGCTGAAGGAAATGGACCTCAATGCGGTCATCGCTCGTCATCCTCAGTGGGCCATGGTCGATGAGCTGGCACACACCAACGTCCCCGGTACGCGCAACCACAAGCGCTACGAGGACGTCCTTGAGATTCTCGACGCCGGCATCAACGTGATGACCGCCATCAACATCCAGCACCTCGAAACTCTGAACGACGCTGTCGCCCGCTCCGCCAGCACGCAGATCCGCGAAACCGTCCCCGACAGCTTCCTGCGCCGCGCCGACGAAGTGATCAACGTCGATATCAGCATCGACGAGCTGCGCAACCGCCTGCGCCAGGGCAAGATCTACGCGCCCGACAAGATCGAGACCGCCCTCGCCAATTTCTTCCGCAAGGGCAATCTCACCATGCTGCGCGAGCTGGCCTTGCGCACCACCGCCGAGCAGGTCGGCACCGCCGCCGCGCAGTACCGCCGCACCCAGGGCCTCGAGCAGGCGCCCATCCCCGAAAAAGTCATGGTCTGCCTCTCCACCCGGCCCGGCATGGATCGCATTCTCCGCGCGGGCTCCCGCATCGCTGGACGCCTCGCCACCAACTGGTTTGCCGTCTACGTCAATGCTCCCGGCTCCGATCACCGCCACGGCGATCCCGAAGCTTTGGCTCGCCTCGAGGAATACGAACGCATGGCCCGCGACCTCGGCGCGCACGTCGTCGTTCTGCAGGACAAGAAAGTCGCCGATGCTCTGATCGAATTTGCCCGGAAGGAAAACATCTCCCACGTGGTCTTCGGCCAGTCGGCGCGCACACGCTGGGACATCCTCCTCCACGGCTCCATCGTCAACCGCTTCCTCAACGAAATGCGCGACACCACCGTCCAGGTCGTGCCGCTCCAGCCGCCTAAAAAGGAACCGCGCGCCCTGCGCTGAGACAATCATGGTCACCATCGAACTGCCGAAGCAGACGCGCACGCAGGCCATCGCTTCCCTCCAGCAATACCTCCAGGAGAACCTCCCTGAGCCCATCGGTGACTTAGCTGCCGGTCTCCTGCTCGACTATTTCCTCGAAGAGATCGGCCCCGTCATCTACAACCAGGCCATCTCTGACGCTCAGCAGCGGCTCATCCAGCGCATCTCCGACCTCGAAGGCGAACTCTACGCCGACCCCTTCCAGTACTGGCCCCGCCTCGCCGCCAAACGCAAATCGAAAAAATAAGTGTAGTAATTTCTGATCACTGATCTCGAATCACTAACAACCAACAACTAACAACTAATAACTGATCACTGATCACCGACCTCTGAAACAATAGAACCGTGCACCGCTCCGGCACAGCCGACCTCCCCCTCCATGGCGGACGTGTCCCGTCCTGGCTCGCCGAGCGCATGACTCAGCTCGGCGCCGCGATTTCCGAGCACGTCATCCTCGCCCACGGCCCTTCAGGATTCCTCACCCGCCTCAGCGATCCCTTCTGGTTCCAGGCTCTCGGCTGCGTCATGGGCATGGACTGGCACTCCTCCGGCATCACCACCTCCGTCATGGGCGCCCTCAAACGCGGCCTGAACCCGCGCTTCTCCGACCTCGGCTTCACTGTCTGCGGCGGTCGCGGACGCCACTCCACCCGCACGCCCGACGAACTCCGCGCCTTCTCCTCCCGCACCGGACTCGACGGCGAAGATCTCGCCCGCACCAGCCGCCTCACCGCCCGCATCGACAACAACGCCGTCGCCGACGGATTCCAGCTCTACCTGCACTCCTTCGTTATCCACCAGTCCGGAGAGTGGGCCGTCATCCAGCAGGGCATGAACCCCTCCGAGCGCTCCGCGCGCCGCTACCATTGGCACTCCGCAACGGTCCGCAGCTTCGTCGCCGATCCGCACACCGCCATCCTCGGCAAACCGCAGGGCACCATCCTCAATCTCGTCGATGCCCGCGCTGCCGATGCGCAATCCGCCCTGCTCGCCATCGCCCGCGAGCCCGTCGCATCCTCGCTCGCCGACGCTCGCCTGGTCATGCCCGCGCACCACGACGTCCGCCCCGCCGACGTGGATCTGAAGCGCCTTGGCGCCGTGCTCGCCGTCGCTCACGAGCAGGATCTCCGCGATTTCGCCTCATTCCTCCTCGTCGAAGGACTCGGCCCGCGCACCCTCCAGTCGCTGGCTCTCATCGCCGAAGTCGTGCACGGCGCGCCCAGCCGCTTCGCCGATCCCGCCCGCTTCTCCTTCGCTCACGGCGGCAAAGACGGCCATCCCTTCCCCGTCCCCCTCACCACCTACGACGAATCCCTCGGCGTCCTGCGCCGCTCGCTCGAAGCCGCCCGC
>DATGJK010000252.1:0-8597 GCA_035295245.1 Acidobacteriaceae bacterium | reverse complement strand
TTCCGACCGTCGACAACGTAGCGGGATCCTTTGGCGCGAGTGCGACTGCTTTCTCCAGTTCCGTTTCGGCGTCAGATTTCCGGTTCTGCTGGGCAAGAACCAACCCCAGGCTGAGATGGCCTTCCTTATAGTTCGGATTGTCTTCAAGAGCCTGGCGCAGGAGTTTTTCGGCCGACAAGAGATCGCCCCTCCTGGCGTGAACCATCGCCAGATTGCCGCGCGCCTCTGCGAGTTCCGGGTCCAGCTCAAGTGCGGCCTCGAGGAATTTCTGCGCCGCCTGCAAGTCGCCTCGGGCCAGATCCAGCCGTCCCAGTTCGGCCTGGATCATCGCCTGCTTCGGATCGATCCTGATCGCATTGCGCAGCGCATCTTCAGCGCCCTGGATGTCGTTGCCGGCCTCGAGCGCGAGCGCAAGGTTATAAGCGGTCGATGCGCTGTCCGGCTTCTCTTCGAGCATATGGCGATAGATCTGCGCCGCCTCCATCGCCTTGCCGGATTGCAGCAGATCATTCGCCCTGGTTCCCTCGGAAGCCAATTGGCTATTCAGGACTTCCTGCTTCTGCTGTTTTTGCAGCTGGTCTACCAACTGGGTTGTCTGCTCCGTTTCACCAAGCGAGCGCAGCACAGCGACCAGTTGATATTGAGCCGCCCTGTCACCTGGCCTGATGGCCACGGCTTTCTGCAATTGCGGCAGGGCCTCTTTCGGCTTGTCCATGCGTGCCAAAACCAGCCCGAGCTGATACCGGCCTTCGAAATCACTGGGCGCTCCGGCGACTCCACGCTCGAGTTCCGGCTCTGCCTTCTCGTAATCGCCCAGTTGCTGGTACACGGTGCCCAGCATGACGTGGCCCGAGGGATCGTTCGGTTTCCGGCGCACGTAGTCGCGCGCGGGTGCAAGCGCCTCCGCATACGCTGAGGCGTCGATGAGGGCTTTGATCTCCGCAGCCAACGCGACCGTGTCGGCGGGGCTTCGGCGGGTCACTTCCTGGTATTCATCCGCAGCTTCGCGATCCCGGTGTTCGTTCGCATAAATGTTGCCAAGAGCAAAATGCGCAGCCGTCATCTCGGGATGGCTCTTGAGCAAGTCCGTCAGAATCCGAATCGCGTCAGCGGCTCCAGCGCCATCCAGCGGCGCCTGCCCATCGGACTGCCGGGCCCTGGCATCCTCATAGATCGCAGTCGCCAATGAAAGCTGCAAATCTGGAGCGTCCGGTTGAACCCGGAGGGCCTGCCGCCAATCATCGATGGCGGCATCGTATCGCCTCTGCTGCACCATAAGCTGCGCAATACCGTCCAGAGCACAGACGAATTGCGGATTCGCTGCTAGCGCTTTGCGAAACTCGGCCTCCGCGCTGACCGGATTGGAGAGGGCTGAGCCCAGCGCGCAATGCGCCTGCAGCAAAGCAGGATCGTACTGCAGGGCCAGACGGAACTCGCTGATTGCTGCCGCAGTTTGCTGCTGTTTTTGCCGAACCAGCCCAAGGTCGAAATGCGCCTCGGCCGAATGAGGCTCCAGTCGCAGAGCCTCTTTGAAGTCCGCTGCTGCACATTGCAGATCCCCTTTTTCGGCGAACCAGACACCTACAGCGTCCAATACCTTTGCACGCGGCGTACCGGGCGGCGCGTGCGCAGCCGATGCCGGCGGTTTGCAGGCATCCGGCACTTGCGCCGGGGCTCGTGCGCCGACGAGCAGCAACAATGCGCTACAGAAAACGACCGACTGCTTCATGAGATCCGCTCAGGCTGTAAGGAAAACGTGCCCAACTCATTGCTGAGTGCCATTGTGGGCCTCGGTCACTTCGAGTATGCGATCCGGAGTCACATCGTGCAACAACTGGCTCGTGCCCGATGGCCAGCGGATTTCGATCTGCCGGACCACGCGCGAACTCCCCAGACCAAAATGCACCCGCGGGTCGCTCGAAGCGGCGTAACCCGTGCTGGTCGTCGCCTGGTTATAGAGCGTCCTGCCATCATCGGTGGTAACCCGAATCTGCGCGCCAATCCCCATTCGGTTGCTTTTCGTCCCCACAAGCTTGAGCAGGAGCCAGTGATTGCGTGTCTCGGTGATGTTGCGGAAGATGCTGACCGGAGCGCCCAGTGCAGTCACGACCAGATCCATTCGTCCATCGTTGTCCAGGTCCCCGAACGCGAGGCCCCGGTGAGGGGCCGGCCATAAAAAATCAGCCCCAGCGGAAGCGCTCACATCTTCGAATCGACCGTTTCCGAGATTGCGAAAAACAGAGTTTGGTTCAGCGTAGCGAAAATGCCGGGAGATCTCGCCGATATTATCGAGCACGTTGCTGCGGGCCACCACCAGGTCCTTCCACCCGTCATTATCCAGATCGACGATAGCGTTCGACCACCCCGACATCGGCCGGGTTAGATTCGCGAGTCCGCTCTCATGGCCGCCGTTTCGAAACAATCCCTTGCCTCTGTTGATGAAGAGCGGAAACGTTTCGTTTTCGATCGCCGTATGCCAGAGGTCCGGCAAGCCATCGTTGTTGACATCCCGGAAGTCAGCTCCCATGCCTGCCAGGGCGGTCCCCTCGTCGTTGTAGGCCACGCCTGCCTGAAATCCCACCTCCTCGAATCGATTTCCGGCGAGATTGCGGAAGAGGAGGTTCGGGCTGTTGTCGTTGGCTACAAACACGTCGAGAAAGCCATCACCGTCGTAATCCGCAAAGACGACTCCCATCCCCTTGCCAAGCACAGAGGAGATTCCGGTTTCCGCTGAAACGTCAGTAAACGTGCCGTCGCCGTTGTTCCGGTACAGTGTGTTGGGGAGTGGCGCGAAGCTGTCAGGATGGCAGTAACCGCGGCCATCCAGACCCATGCAGGCGGGTTCGTAACGCGGGTCCCACTGGCAGTAATTTGCCACAAACAAATCCAGCAGGCCGTCGTTGTTGTAATCGAACCAGCCAGCCGCGATAGACCACATCTTGCGGCCGTGGTACACGCCGCCGCTCAAACCTGCCTTCGCGGTAACGTCGCTGAAGGTTCCGTCGCCATTGTTGTGAAAGAGCTGATTCCCGTTGACGTTGGCCACAAAGAGATCGGGCCAGCCGTCGTTGTCGTAGTCGCCGACCGCCGCGCCCATCCCGTAGCCGGCACCCGCGACACCCGCTCGCTCGGTCACATCGGTGAATGTTCCATTGCCGTTGTTGTGAAAGAGGCGGTTGTAATACTTCGGGCCTGTCTTTGCCAGCGAAGGCATTTCCGCGCCGTTGACCAGGTAAATATCGAGCAGGCCATCTCCGTTGTAATCAAATAGCGCGACTCCGCCCGGCATCGTCTCCGGCTGATGCTTCTCCGGGGTGGGACTGTTCTCGGTGACAAAATGTACGCCGGCCTTTTGCGCGATGTCCTCGAACCTGATCGGCGCCGGGATGGAAGCGCTCCCCCCAGCATAGGGCAGCAACTCGCTCCAACCCGGCCGGAAAGGCAGCTGCGGGAGCAGCAAGCCGGTCGCGCGCAGGAAGCTTCGCCGGGATCTGTCGATTCTCAGGGCCGGATCAATGGACATGGGCGACGGAGGCCGTTGGTGAAATGCTCTTGCGCATAGATCGCAGCCGCAATAAAGAAGAACGTCATCGCCGCGATTCTCTGCGGCGATGACAGAAGTCTCTCATCAGGACTTAAGTGGGCTGGTGCCGTGCACGCAGCGCTAATAGTAGAACTTGAGACTAAGCTGCAGCTGGCGTGTCGCAGGCTGATTGTTTTGGCCCGTGACCTGGCTCGTAGCTTGTCCATAATTGGCGTCAGTATTGGTGTGGTCCGGAGGTCTGAAAACGACGTTGTTGAAAAGGTTAAAGGACTCGGCACGAAATTCGAAGTATCTGGTTTCTCCTATGTGGAACTGGCGAAACAAGGACATGTCAACGTCGTTGTAATGTTGCGACACAAGTGGGTTCACCTTTTCATTGCCGTAGGTGTACCCCGTTGGCGCCGCGAAAGCGCTGGTATTGAACCATTCCTTCTGAGTATGGGTACCAGGCCCACTGTTCGGGTTTCCAACTACGTTCATTCGCTCCTGCAGGCAACAACCTATATTCTCGGGATCCCCACCGGCGGTCACTGTGTAAGGCTGCCCCGAGGTTTCCCGGACAATCCCGTTCAATGCCCATCCGCCAGCCCCACTGGACACAAATTTGCTCGGAGAGTGGGTGAAGGGTGACTGGGCCGTGAATGCCACGGTAAACACATTTCTCTGGTCGAGGTCCGAGGTGCCGTAGTCGCCCTTGCGGTTATATGGGTTCGACGAGTTGCAGCTTGCACCGAGGTTGCAGCCGTCGGCATTCGACTTTGACAACGTGTATGCCGCCAGGAAAGTAACCCCATGCGCGGAGTGTTCCTGGACCGTGACCTGGAGGGCATTGTAGCGACTGTCGCCGACGCTCTGGTCGAACCATTGCTGCAGCATGTAAGGGTAGGGTCGCCGGGTTTGAGGATTGCCAGGGCCGGGCTGGGGCGTGTTCATCGTTGGACCCCAGTCCTCATGCCGGCCGTTGGAGCCGACATAATCGGCATCGAGCGTCATGTTGGCCGGTAATTCCCGCTGGACACCCACATTCCATTGGTCGAAAACAGGCGTCCTGAAATTCGGATCCACCATCCACTGGCTGACCTGGCTGAAATCGTTGATGGGGTAGACGATCGCCCCACCACTGCCAAACCCCAGCGGATCTGTGTTCGTCGCTGTCGGAACGTTGAGGTTGAGACCGGAGTTTTGGATCGTATTGACCGCCGGCCAGTTCCCGCCGAAATTCTGCGAGAGCTGGGTAATGTCTGCCCACTCGTCGTAGAAGCGGCTGTAAGCTGCACGCAGAACTGTCTTGTCGCTGAGGCGGTAGGCCAGCCCGAGCCGCGGAGCCCAGTCGGCCAGCGAATTCTTGATGACCCGGAGACTCGGGCTAACAATGGCATGCGGAGGAAGCCCGCCCGGAGCCGGCGTACTCGACGCCGTGTAGATACCGGTCGGAATGCACGGTGCGCCCTGAGTCGCCGAGCAGTTGGGTGGAAGCGCATTCAGGATGTACTGGCCGGTGATGGGGTTCGCCTCGCCGGTGTAGAAGTTCCCGCCGTTGCCGCTGCCATAAATCGGTGTGTACACCATGTCGTTGCGGAATCCAACATTGATCGTCAGCCGGCTTGTCGCCTTGAACTGGTCCTCAATGTACATTCCATTGATCCAGCCGCCGTGGACCACTTCGTGGATGTTCCGGTACGAGCCCGCCGCAGGAACACCGAGCAGCAAAGACGCCCAGCTGTTTCCACCGGTGCTGTTTGACCCGAGGCTCGAGGTTTGCCCCGATTCGAAATCCTCACCGCCGTAGGCGATCGGCGAAGTGAAGTTATTGGTCTCAAAATCAGCTCCGGCCTTGAAGGTGTGCCTGCCGATGATCTTGCTGAACGAACCGCCGAATTGCCAGTCGTCGCCAAGGCCCGATGCCTGCAACTGCGAACCGCTCAAGCCGATATATCCGCCCGCCGTGTACTGCGGGGCATAGACCGTGTTGTTCAGTGTCATCCAGTACTTCGACATGCCAAGCGATTCCAGCTTGGACAAAAACGCCGCATCTTCGCCGGGATGACTGGCGCCGGTGATCGTATAGCCGAAGTTTCTGCCGAAGTACACATCCGTGAACGCCGTCGAGCTGAATTCGTGCGTCCAGTGCCCGATATAGTTGTGGCCGTAAACGTGCACTTTCTGCAGGCCTATCGTTCCGGTTGGACTTGCCTGCTGCAGGTCGAATTGGCTGTAACGAAACATGACCTGGTTACTGTTGCCGAAGTTCTGGTCGAATCGCAAAGTGCCCGAGTCCTGCGTGTAATCGGTGGGCGCGGCGAAGAAGACGTTTTGCCCGTTTACCGTGGCGGGACTGCTGTGCGGGATGATCGACTCGTAAAGCGCTGAGATCGGATTGATGCGGCTGGCTGGAATGCAGTTGACATCGCCATTGCAGTAGGCAGGGTTCGGTTCGTTGTATTCCTGGGTGAAGGTCTCGCGCGTGTATTGGCCGTTAACCAGCTTCGTCGTCGCCGGATCGTAGATCGGAATCATCTGTCCGTTTTTGTCGACAAGGCCGGAGAAGTCGCCGTTGCGCATCGCGTCGGTCGGCCCGAGCCCTCCCGTCTCCGCTTTGGAGGCGAATCTGTAGCCTTCCCACGCTACAAAGAAGAAGGTCCGGTTTTTGCCGTTATACAGCTTCGGAATGGAAGCTGGACCTCCGACCGAAGCGCCAAACTGGTTCTGCCGCAGGGGATTGCGTTGCTTTTCAAAATACCCGCGCGAATCCATCTGCTCGTTGCGCAGGAATTCCCAAAGAGCGCCATGGTACTGGTTGGTGCCCGGCTTTGTGACCACGCTCACCATGGCGCCAACCGCCCCGCCGTACTCGGCCAGATCGTTGTGGCCCTGGCTCTTAAACTCCTGAATGGCGTCGACGATCGGGGCGTAGTTGTATGTCCCGGATAGCGTGTTCAGGTCGTTGGCGCCGTCGAGGATGAACATGTTGCTGCGATTGCGGGCGCCGTTTACCGCCGGGAAACTGAATTGTCCAATGGACGCTCCATTCCACCCGCCGCCTCCGCCGCTGTTCTGGTCCGTATTGAGGTTCACGGTGCCGGGCAAGATTGTCAGCAATTGCGTGAAGTTGCGACCGTTGAGCGGCAGGTCGTTCATCTCCTTCGGCGAGACCACCGTGCCCAGCTCCGCAGTTGCCGTCTCCAGAGCGGGCGCAGCGGCGTTCACCGTGACGGTGCTCGTCGTTGCACCGACCTTCAGCTCAAAATCAAAGGTCGCAGTCTGGCCGACCTGGAGGGTGACCGGAGGCTGCGAGACCGTGGCAAAACCGGTCGCGGTGGTCTGCATGCTGTAAACGCCAGGCACAACGTTCGGGAACTCGTAGATCCCGACGCTGTTCGTGGCTGTTGTTCTCACCACTCCAGTGTTGACGTTCGTGAGCTGCACTCGCGCATTGGGAATCGCAGCGCCGCTTGGATCCTTGACCGTGCCGGTGACGTTGGCACTTGCCTGTTGAGCCATAGCGGTCGGGGCTCCAACGGCCAAAAGCATCACAAGCAGCCCGAAAAACCAGCGCCAATTCCGGCGATTTCCGGCCAGTGCTCTCATGATCGCCTCCAAAAGAGTTTGTTCGTAGGGCATCACGCTGAGGCAGATCTGTGCCTCAGCAAATTCGTGGCGAACTCGCGCTCCGGCGAGAGGGGATCGAAGCCTCAGTTGCCCAGCATCAACTTCCTGCCAGAATCGACAGATTCAGTAAACGATGACTGAATCGTTGATTGGCCGCCAACTGTATCGAGTCGCATGTGCGCTTGTCAAGACCTGGAATTCGGGTGTCGCATGCGACGCACCGCTGCCTGCACCTGGTAAACCGGCCAGCAATTGAGAGCCCGTACCCTTCCGGTCACACGACAAGCTCCCTGAGCGCTGGACTGCAGAGTGCCGGGAAACCGTGAAGCAACCCAGGGCCGACGCCCGAGAGCCTGAGGCGTCACAAGTTCATTCCACAAGCGCTGGTAATGATGTGCCCGGCTTCTGTCTTCTTCGAGAAGGCGAAATTTGAGTTGACTCGCCACATCTCTGGCGCTGCCGCTGCGCCGTTGTACCATCTTCGAGAGGCGAACCACGTTGCCCTTCGGCCAGTTCCGTATTCACCCTCTCACCCGGCGTGAGAAGAATCGTTCCCATCCCTGGCATCCCTCTGCTGTTCTGCTTTCGGCATTCTGCGCGATACTCGCCAGCCTCCCGGTCATCGCCGGAGGCCAGCAGGGGCAAGCATCCGGTGGAGAAATGACCAGCGCCGGTCCGCAGACGGCGGTTTTCGACACACAGCGTCGCCCCATTACCGCCGGTGGATTCGTGAAGACGGGGCCCGTCATCTTCATGGACGCAACCGAAACGGCAGGACTCTCGCACTGGCGGAACGTCACTGGCGGCGCCGACAAACGAGTGATCATTGAAGCAAAGGGTTCCGGTGTCTGCCTTCTCGATTACGACGACGATGGCTGGCTCGATATTTATCTTGTGAACGGGTCAACCCTGGATGCTATGGCGGGGAAGACTCCTTCACCGCATGCAGCTCTCTTCCACAACAACCATGACGGCACGTTCACCGACGTCACCGAAAAGGCTGGCGTCGCCGGAGAGGGTTACGGCATGGGCGTCGCGGTCGGCGACTTCGACAACGACGGTTGGCCGGACCTCTACGTCGCCAACGTGACGGGGAATCAGCTTTTCCGCAACAACCACGACGGCACATTCACAGACGTAACGAACCGCGCGCACGTGGGCGGAGGCGTGGTCGACGGCAAGAAGATGTGGTCGGTTTCGGCCGTCTGGCTGGACTACAACAACGATGGGCTGCTGGATCTATTCGTCTCCAATTACTGCAAATGGGAGGTGAATCAGGACCCGGTCTGCCGGCCAACTCCCACCACGCGCTCTTACTGCCATCCGAAATACTACCAGCCTCTACCGAACACGCTGTACCGCAATAACGGTGATGGAACCTTCACCGACGTATCCGCGGAAACCGGTATCGGCAAGCATTTCGGCAAGGGTATGGGAGTCGTGA
>DATGJK010000251.1:0-5207 GCA_035295245.1 Acidobacteriaceae bacterium | reverse complement strand
CGTTCAGAACGCAACCACCGCAGTTACGAATTACTCTCCGCCGTCGGACTCGATCCCGCCACCTTCGCCCGCCGCTATCCGCACCAGCTCTCCGGAGGACAGCGCCAGCGCGTCGGCCTGGCGCGCGCGCTCGCCGCTGATCCATCCATCCTCCTTATGGACGAGCCCTTCGGCGCGCTTGACCCCCTCACCCGCGCCGAAATGCAGGACATGCTCCGCGCCCTCCTCCAGCGCCTGCGCAAAACCGTCCTGCTCGTCACCCACGACCTCGACGAAGCGCTCTACCTCGGCGACCACATCGCCCTGCTCAGCGAGGGCCGCCTCATCGCCAGCCTGCGCCGCGACGACTTCCTCCACGCGCAGCAGCCGGAAATCCAGGCCTACATCCGCGCCTTCCATCGCGGCGAACGCGCCGCCCAATCTGCATCGGGTGAGGCGCGCGCATGAACGCCTTCCTCACCCGCTATGGTGGCGAAATCGCCGAGCTGACCCTCGAACATCTGTGGCTCACCGGCTTCGCCATGCTCTTTGCGACCGCGATCTCCGTGCCCCTGGGCATCTGGCTCACGCGCGCGCCACGATGGGCTAGTCCGATCATCGGGTTCGCCAACATCCTGCAAACCATCCCCTCGCTCGCGCTCTTCGGATTTCTCCTGCCCCTCCCCTGGCTCGGCGAACGCGCCGCCCGCGTCGCTATCGTCGCCCTGGTCGCCTATGCTCTCCTGCCCATCCTGCGCAACACCTACGCCGGCATTCAGGGCATCGACCCCAACGTCCTCTTCGTCGCGCGCGCCCTCGGACTCACCGGCACGCAGCGCCTTTTCAAAGTGGAACTGCCCCTCGCCGCCTCCTTCATCCTCGCCGGCATCCGCACCGCGACCGTCACCTGCGTCGGCATCGCCACCATCGCCGCCGCGGTCGGCGCCGGAGGCCTCGGCGAGCTCATCTTCCGCGGCGTCGCCTCCGTCGACAACGGCCTCATCCTCGCCGGAGCCATCCCCGCCGCGCTGCTGGCCCTCGCGCTCGACGCAGCCCTCGGCCTGCTCGAACGCCACTTTAAAATCCCCGCGCCGCAAGCGGAGCCGCAATGATCCGGCGATCTCACTCAATCGCCCCACCCTTGCGGTCCTCTTTGAAAGGGCACGGCTTCAGCCGTGCCATTCAGCCCAGCAAACGACGCAGGGCTTTAGCCCCTGAGGGAAGCCGTTTCTTATTCCGTCCGATAATCGTAACCATCGTCGTTACGTGTTTGCTGAGTATGATCGCCTGCGCCCCGCCCCGTCCCAGCCACCCCGTCATCGGCTCCAAGAATTTCACGGAGCAGGCCGTCCTCGGCGAACTCCTCGCCCAGGAAATCGAAGCTACGTCCCACCTCAAAGTCGAGCGCCGCTTCTATCTCGCGGGCAGCTACATCTGCCAGCAGGCGATGCTTGCCGGACGCATCGACGCCTACGTCGAATACACCGGCACCGCCCTCACCGCCATCCTCAAACAACCCCTTCCGCAACCAGGCCATCGCGACCCCGACGCCGTCCTCGCCACCGTGCGCCGCCTCTATCAGCAGCGCTATCAGATCGCTGTGGGCCCGCCTCTCGGCTTCGACAACTCCTTCGCCATGGTCATCCGCAGCGACGACGCGCGCCGCCTGCGCCTCACCACGCTCAGCCACGCTGCCGCGGACACGCCGCACATGCGCCTCGGCGTCGGTTATGAATTCGAGCAGCGCCCCGACGGCCTCCGCGGCCTCTCTGCCGCCTACGGCCTCCGTTTCAACGGCCCGCCGCGCACCATGGATCTCGGCCTGCTCTACCGCGCGCTCAACGACCATCAGGTCGACATGATTGCCGCCAATACCACCGACGGCCCCATCCAGGCCTTCCACCTCACCGTCCTTCAGGACGACCGCCATTACTTCCCACCCTACCAGGCCGTGCCGCTCGTTCGCGACGAGGCCCTCCGCCGCTGGCCTCAGATCCAGACGGCCCTCGACGCCCTCGCCGGACGCGTCACCGCCGACGACATGCGCGTCATGAACGAAGCTGTCGACGGACAGCACCGCGACCCCGCCGAAGTCGTCCGCGAATTCCGCGCCGCCCACGGGCTGTGATCGCAAGCGGAATTCCCTCAGCTATACTTTCCCCCGCCCACAAATCTCCGCCTTTTCCGGAGGCTTTTCCTTGCCCGCACGCTTGCGCATCATCCCGTCGATCTTCGCCGCCGCTCTCATCCTCTCCGCTCCCGCCTTCGCCCAGGATCACGACAAGTCCGCCGCGCCCGCTGAAAAAAGCGATCACCCCGCAGCCGCCCGCGAATCCGCTCCCCTCCCGCAGCCCGACTCCACCAGCGACGGCTCCGTCGCCGTCGAAGGCAAGACCATCGCCTATCGCGCCGTCGCCGGAACCCTCACCGTCGGCTCCAATGACGACCAGGATACGCAGCTGGCTCTCGATGGCCGCTACCTTCCCGAGTACGCTGAAAACTTGCCCCCGAAGCTCGCCGACCAGCCCGCCATCGCGCGCATGTATTACGTCGCCTACTTCATGAAGGACGCCCCCAAGAACCGCCCCCTCACCTTCCTCTACAACGGCGGCCCCGGCAGCTCCACCATGTATCTGCACATGGGCGCCTTCGGACCCATGCGCGTCGTCGTTCCGCCCGACGCGCAGCGCCAGGAAGCCGCGCCCTATCCGCTCGTCCCCAACCAGTACAGCCTGCTCGACGCCAGCGACCTCGTCTTCATCGACGCCCCCGGCACCGGCTTCTCCCGCGTCTTCGGCAAAGACGCGGCCAAATCCTTCTTCGGCACCGATCCCGACGCGCATGCCTTCGACCGCTTCATCCGCCGCTTCCTCACGAAGTACGACCGCTGGAACTCGCCCAAATATCTCTTCGGCGAAAGCTACGGCACCACGCGCACCGCGCTCCTCACCTACCTTCTCCAGCGCCGCCTCGACCTCAATGGTTCCGTCTTCCTCTCGCAGATTCTCAGCTTCGACGACTCCGCCGACGGACCGCAGGGCAATCCCGGCACCGAGAACGGCTACTTCCTCGCCTTCCCCTCCATGGCAGCCACCGCCTGGTACCACCACCGCGTACCCAACCAGCCCGCGCAGCTGGAGCCCTGGCTGCATGAGGTGGAACAGTTCGCCATCGGCCCCTATGCCTCGGCGCTCCTGCAGGGCGCCAACCTGCCCGAGGATCAGAAGCGCGCCATCGCCGCGAAGCTCGAAAGCTACACCGGCGTGCCCGCGGCCTACTGGATCAAAGCCGACCTCCGCGTGAGCGGCGGCGAATTCTCCAAAGAGCTCCAGTCAGAAATGGGCATCACCACCGGCCGCCTTGACACCCGCTATCAGGGCCCCGACCTCGATCCGCTGAGCGAAAGCGCCGGCTACGATCCCTTCACCGACGCGCTCACCTCCGCCTACAACACGGCCGTCAACCAGTACACGCGCGAAACGCTCCACTATGGCGAGAACATGACCTACAAACCCAGCGCGTACGGCACTCCCGGCTTCGAGTGGGACCTGCGCCACACGCCTCCCGGCGAGCGCGGATGGGAAGCCAGCGTCAACGTCATGCCCGATCTGGCGACCGCCATGAAGCGCAATCCCAAACTGAAGATCATGCTGATGGGTGGCTACTACGACCTCGGCTGCACCTACTTCGGCGCTCAGTACGAGGACAAGCACCTGCAGATTCCCGAGTCGCTCCAGTCCAACATCAGCTACCACTTCTTCCAGACCGGACACATGGTCTACGTCACCGAGCCGGCCCTGAAAGAAATGCACGACATCACCGCGGACTTCATCCGCGGCAACGCAAACCCGAAATAGAGCGGGGTACCCGTTCCAGCGGGTTGTGGCAAATGCGCCATGAAATCTATGAAATTAGAACTGCCGATCCATAAATTTTGACCGGGATCTGCAGGCATATGGGAAGGGTCGAAGACCCTATGGGTAGCTCGTCCGTCGCGATGTTTGCTCCAGCCCTGCTGGGCGATATTTTCGCTTCCCGCTGAAGGGATGCCCCGATCGCAAAAAAAAACTGCGCTGTGCGGTTCCGGAAGCCCCTCTTTTGCCGGGGATGTGAAATCATTGCTTCACAATTCCTGCTTTGCCCAGGTATTTGGGACTTACGTCACGGTATACCGTGCCGTGGCTGCAGGACGGGAGCGGCCCCGGCCCTTTCGTTCCACAGCACCCGGAAGCAGAACTCAGCGGAATCCAGGTTCTCTGCCTGCGAGTCGCTGAAGTTGTATGCGGTAGTGGTTGTGGTTGAGTTCAGGCCCGATCGCACGAAGCTCAGACCAGCCCCTCGGAAGAGCAACGCAGGAAATCCCCTGAGGATGGTTGGCGATCGTGTACACAAAATCCGGCATTTACATAAACGCAGCGCACCGTCTGTGCGCCTGCGCAGCAATTGCTCTTTTGTCCTTCTGTGTGTCCGTCTGGCTTTCTGGATGTGGAGTAAAGGATGGCATTTCCAGTCTGCAGAGACCCGCCGCCCCGAGCTCTGGAACTGCAACCAGCGGTGGCACCGGTACCGGTGGCAACTCCGGTAGCGGGAGCAGCGGCAGTTCCGGCAGTGGGAGCAGCGGCAGCTCCGGCAGCGGGAGCAGCGGCAGCTCCGGCAGCGGAAGCAGTGGCAGCTCCGGCAGCGGGAGCAGCGGCAGCTCCGGCAGCGGAAGCAGCGGCAGCTCCGGCAGCGGAAGCAGCGGAAGCAGCGGCAGCTCGGGCAGCGGAAGCAGCGGCAGCTCGGGCAGCGGAAGCAGCGGCAGCTCCGGCTCTGGTGGTGGCTCGGGGAGCGGCTCTTCGGCCAATAACTCCGTTACGCTGTCGAATGTACAGACTAGCTCGTGGAACTGGCAGTCGTGGGGGCAGATCGGTCCCGACTGGGCTGACTGTGCTGCGCCCTGCCCCGAGTCCAGCTGGACTCAGGTCTACGGGATCGGCAGTCCTTCGCAGAGCGGCAACGCCACAGAATTCCAGGTGACGCCCAACATGCCTTACGCCGATGTTCTGTTTACCGCGTCGCTCATCGGCCAGAACGCCCAGATCGATGACGCCGATCACACGCTATTGCCCAGCATGCACCACTTCACCTACGACGCCGATTTTTATGTCGACGATCCGTCGGTCACCAGCGGGCTGGAGTTCGACGTCGCCCTTTGGATGGACAATAACGGCGGCATGACCTTCGGCACG
>DATGJK010000250.1:0-2997 GCA_035295245.1 Acidobacteriaceae bacterium | reverse complement strand
CAAAGGACGGCAATCTGAATTTGCAGTTGCTGCACGCGCTCGATACCGTGTCGATTCTGGAGCGGTCGGCTGGCACCGTAGCGCAGCTGCGCGCGATGCTGCCTCCGCAACTCGACGCGCAGACGGAGATTCGGGCGAAGTCGCCGACGGAGATTGCCTTCTCGCTGCACGGGCTCGAATATGCGCGGATCCGTCATGGGCTGGCGCCAGGTTCGTTCACGCGGCGGGATGAAGTCGTTTTCGGAGCGGGACCCAGCGAGACGGCGCTCGATGAAGTGACGGAGGACCTGTTTCGCGATCTGATGGACCGGCTGGTACAGAGCCGGCATCCGGCGGCGAAGGTGAGGGACGCACTCTACCGATTGCAGCCGGAGCGCTGGCTGGAGTCGGTGCTGCGACGCGATCTTTCCGTGCTCGATTCACTGCTGGCAGATGCTCCGGTGTACTCGCAGGTGCCGGCCTTTGCCTCGGCGAGCCGAGGCGTGCTGGATCTGTTGACGGTCAATCGCCGGGGGCGGTTGGTGGTGCTGGAGATCAAGGCAGACGACGATCTTCAGCTGCCGCTGCAGGCGCTCGACTACTGGGAGCGCGTACGCATGCTGCACCGCGACGGCGCGCTGACCCGCCATGGGTATTTCCCCGGCGTGGAGCTGGCGCCGGAGGATCCGCTGCTGGTTCTGATTGCGCCGGCGCTGCATGTGCATCCGGCGAATGAAACGGTGCTGCGGCATTTTGCAGCGGAGATTCCGTGGGAATTGATCGCCGTGGATGAGCACTGGCGAGAGCATTGCCGCGTGGTGCTGAGGAAACGCAGCAGCACGCTGCAGCAGCATTGAAAATTCATCGCCGCAAGGCCGCGCCGGGCCTACAATCCTGCGCATGTCAAAAATCAACGGACAACCTGCCGGGAATTTCGTGTGGCTGGAACTGGCGACGACCGACCAGGAGGCTGCGAAGCGTTTCTACGGCTCCGTGTTTGGGTGGACGGCTCAGGATTTTCCCATGGGGGCGAGCGGAGCCTACACGATGTTCTCGCTGCACGCCGATCTCACCGGTGCGGCGTTCACGCTGAGCGAGCCGGAGACCGCTGTTGGGGTGCGACCACACTGGCAGCTTTACGTATCGGTCGACAATGCCGACGCCACGGCGCAGCGAGCAACGGAACTCGGCGCGTCGGTCGTTCATGCGCCATTTGACGTGATGACCTTCGGGCGGATGGCTGTCTTTCAGGATCCGACCGGCGCGTTCTTTTCCGTGTGGCAGGCGCGCGACCACAAAGGGATTGGCGTCTATGGCGAAAACGGCGCCCTATGCTGGGCGGATTTGATGACGCGGGATCGCGCCCGGGCGATGGACTTTTACGGGAGACTGTTCGGATGGGAGTTCACGGTGGGCAAAGATAAGGATCCCGCAGCCTATCAGCACATCATGAACGGCGGGCATGGTGTCGGCGGCATGCCGCCGTCGGGCACGATGCCGGCGGAGGTGCCTGCGCACTGGCTGGCATACATTCAGTGCGCCGATTGCGACGCGACTGCGACGAAGGCGAAAGAACTGGGCGGTCGCGTGCTAATGCCACCGACAAGCATCGAGGGGCAGCTGCGGTATGCGGTGATCAGCGATCCGCAGGGCGCGGCGATTGCCTTGTTCACACCAGCGCATTGATGAGGCTGCCGCTTCGCAGGACGGAGCGGTAGCCGTCGTACACCTTCTCAAAGACGGAGTCCCATGAGGCGCGCATTGCATCAGCGCGAGCGGCGCAGCGCATGGCGGCGTGCAGGTCCTGATTCTCCAGAATGGTCGCGATGGCCTGAGGGAAACCGCCGTCATCGGTGACGAATCCGGCCTGGCCATGGCGAACGAGCATCTTCGGTCCGCCATCGGGAGTCACGACGGCCGGTACTCCGGAAGCGAGTGCCTCGAGCACAACATTGCCAAAGGTATCGGTGTGCGACGGGAAGACAAAAACGTCCATGTCGGCGTAGGCGCGGGCCAGAGCCTCTCCGCGCAGAACCCCGGTGAACTCCGCGCGCGGCAGATGGTCGCGGAGCCACGCCTCGTGCGCGCCCTGGCCGACGATGCGGAAGCGGAATCCGCGCAGGCCGCGCCGTTCGAGTTCCTGCTGGATTTGCACGAGCAGGGCGACGTTCTTCTCGATGCTCATGCGACCTACGTAGCCGAGGACGAAGTCTCGATCCGCAGGAGAGCGTCTGCGCCACTCCGGCGAGAACAACTGGGTGTCGACACCGCGCTGCATGAGGTGGCAGGGGCGGCCGGTCTTGGTCTCAAGCAGCGTGCACAGCTCTGGATTGGGCGCGAATAGCACCTGGGCCCAGCGATAGAGAACACAAGCCACACCCAGCGCGGCCGACTCGACCGCCCGGGCAGCCCAGATTCGCGTGTGCGGCTCGAGGCGATCCAGCCACCAGCGCGACCGGCTCGCGGCATATTCATGCAGATTGGTATGCCACGATGCGGCGAGCGGGATGTGCAGCCAACGAGCGACCCACGCGCCGAGGAGCCCGCATTCACTGGGGCCGGTGACGTGGATCATATCCGGCCTGAATGCGCGCACAGCATTCAGGGTGGCGGGGAAGTGGGCAATCCATCCCGGATCGAAGCGGAGACCCTTATCCAGGGGGATCGAAAGGGGACCTCGGGGGAGTTCCAGCGTCGTGACGTTGTCGATGGTCTGCAGGCGCTCACGCCGGTTGCCCGCGCGCACGCACAGAAAGGGAAGACCGCGCCGGCGCGCAAACGCCTCGAAGTGGCGCGAAGTGTGCGCTACACCATTGACTTCGTGAAAAGAGTCGGGAAAGCAGGCTACACGGATCGGGCGGTCAGCGGATGTCGTCACGCTGCCTTAGCTCAGCGAGCGTCTTCCCCGAGGGCGAACCGCAACTCACGCGACTCGTCCCACGCAAGGCGCAGACTGCCGGAGACGGGCATGCTGCCCATCAGGCGAACGGAGTTGATGACACAGCTGACCCAAACCGG